>CAZOKU010000001.1:0-102177 GCA_964580715.1 uncultured Rhizobium sp.
CTTCGCCATTAAAATCTCAAGCACTTCCAGCACTTTTTTTAACACTTTGGAAGGTCTAGTAATGTTTTCAAGATTATAACTGTCCAGCAACCTCTCAAATCGACTCTCCGTAAGATCGGATTTTGCAGCCTTGTTTAACGAATTCTCGTCTGCCCTACTGGCAATCTCCTTAAGCATTGATAAATACGCATCCATTTTTTCATCAGGTATTTCTTCCCTCATACGACTAAGTCCAAAAAAAGGTTGAGACATTTGAAAAAGAATCGTTGATTCTATTGATAAATTATCTCTCCAACATCTTCCATCATTATAATCCGGCCACCTTTTTGAAAAAAGTTTCCAAGATTCTCCCAATTTATTAATTTCCTTATTTGTTAAATTAGGAATAACTTCATCAAATAATTCTTTTGAATATATAATAATCGCAACAACTAAAAATTTTAAAGTTAGAGATTTGTCTTTTAACGGTTTAACTTGTTCCCTAAAAAACCGCACAAAATCAAAATCGGGATCATTACGAATAGTTTGACGAATAAATTTGGTTAATTTAACTTCGTCATTTAGTTCAGCTGGCTTCATGGAAATTAAATTTAAATAATAAAGATTATTACCTGACTAGTAAAAAAATAACGCGACATATGTACTGTATTCGCAACAATAAGCAATACTAAATATAAGGATTTCGGCCAATTAAATTCTTCGCTTGTCATCTCTGGACACTAAATCAATTGGCAGTGTCCCCCAAATTTTGAACATTTTCTCCTTTCTTAAATTGATCAAAAATCACTCTTAAAACTTGTTTTAAGCGTGATATATTTTATCAATTAAATTTAAGGAGAAATTTATATGCCTAGAGGAATTCCAAGTCTTAACGAATCTCAAAGATCAGAAATTATCAAGCGCGTAACTGATAAGGGCGAACGCGTGCCGGAGCTGGCTCGCGAATATAATGTTACCACAAAAATCATCTATAATTTACTAAAAAACAAAGCGAATCAACATCAAGCTGTTCTTGAGCTTGCAAAGTTGAAGCGTGAGAATGAAGCTTTAATTTCAATCATCGGCTCCTTAGTCGCAGAAAGCCGAATTGGGAAAAAAAAGAAATAAGCGCGAGGTTATCGTGGATTATTTTTTATCTTCAAATCCATCGCAAGTCAGCAAATCTGCTGCTTGCGATAAAATGTTAGTTTCTCGTGGCAGCATTTATTACAAGCCAAAACTTCCAGCAAAAGATCTCGCCTTAAAAAGCAAGATTGAAGCTGTGACAAGGAAGATTTCTGCCAAATTTACAAAAGAAATTTGGAAAGAATGGCAAGTAACAACCTTACACAAAATGTTATTGCCGCATCTCTTCTTCATTTCTTAAAAAAGCGATACAAGTTGAGCAAAGGATTTAAATTAAAAATGACACCTCATGTTTTATTTAAAGCTCTTAAGTCTCAAAATAACTTAGAAGACTTTGCAAATCCTGAGTTTCCTGATAATTTAACGGCATTTGCCAAGAAGATATATCAACTTACTCCAAGTTTTAAAAAAGTTGGTATTACAATTGCTAGGAAACATTCTGGAAACAGGGAAATTATTATTAGTGCAGAAGAAGGAGAAATAGATGCTAACCTTCTCTAGCTAATATTATCAAGGGTCTGGACGGTAAGGACGCTTAGGACAGTGTTTTGTTTTAAAAACACTTACAGCAATCAATTTAGTTCTAAGCGATTACCTTAAATAAAAATCATCTCAAATGATCAGCAGATAAGCCAAAAATTTATTTTAGGGGGCAAATCAAGTTTCCCCTAAAATAACCTCTCTGGAAACTCCTAAAACTCGGAAAGCTTTAATATAAAAACAACACTGATCAAAAATCGGACAGGTAGGACAGAAAATCAGAAAACGCTTTTTATTAATTAGCAGTTAACCATCTTTCTAAACATCGAATAGCATCGCCTCTAAATCCTATACACAAAGTTCCGCCATATAATTTATCGTCAACCCTACTTCCTGAAAGAAAGATATAATTTGTATTTTCATTATAAGAAAACATCAAATATCCCCTATACTTAGAGTTATCAATATTGATAAAATAATTATTATCTTCTTTTTTCCATTCAACTTTACCATCGCCACCTGCAAGGTTTGCCACTATATCCTCAACTGTTGTAGTGGTTGCATTAAAACCAAAAGTAAAAGGTATTGAATTAATATCTCTTTTTGTAAAATAAGAAACTCCGGTGCCGCTATCTTTAGGCATTGCGCTTTTAAAGCTATGCTTCTTTGAGGACGGAAGTAAAGATAGAACAATTACCGTCACAACTACAGCAATAAATACAGCAAGTTTAGAAGTTGAACCAGCTTTAATTATTTCAGCTTTTAATACATCATCGTTTTTTATTTCTTCTTCTAGCTTCTTGACCTTCTTATCTACAAACTGGAAATATAATCTATTGCCGTAAAATCCAATTATAAAACACTGCACCCATCCAACCCAAGGTATAAAAGTCAAAGTAATAAAACTTGTTATTGCCCAAAGATACATCTTGCGATATGCAAACCAAAAGATTCCAAAAACAAAAGCCCACAAGTTCCAAGACACTTGATTAATTCTGCTTTTGCGCAAAATATCTAAATCACCTTTACATTTTTTATTTAAAAGCTCACTCCATTTTGAAAAATAATAATTAAAATTCTTCCCTACAAAAAGAGCGTAATTGGAATTTGTTGAAAAGATTTCACTTTGAGAAGAAGAGTTAGAAGAGCCTCTGTGCTTGGTTGAAGACATAAAAAAGTAATTGTTTTCATAAATTTATGAAAGCAAATTTTCCCTTAATTGCTTCTAAAAGTAAAGGAAAATCCGTATTATAAATACGATTTTATATTGTTTATTCTAAGTTCTGTCGGTGGTTATTCGCGGTATTTTGCTTAAAAATATGGTTTTACTAAACCGTATTGATCAGCCTTATGCTAAAAAATTCAAAACGAAAACTTACCGTTGGCGAGAAAATAAGAATTTGGAGAAAGCAAAGAAATCTTACGCAAGAGAAGTTCGCTAGTCTAATAGACCGCTCTACTGATGCAGTTTCGATGATAGAAAGAGGCGTTAACTTACCATCAAATCAGACCCTAGAAAAGATGAGTGAAGTTTTAAAAGTTCCTATCAAAGAATTTTTTACTGAAGATAAAGATAATAGTTCAATCGAAAGACAAGAAATAATTACTAAAATCGTTGGATTGGTTCACAAGCTAGATGATAGAGGGTTAGATATGGCCTTAAGTCATATTGAAATTTTAAGAAGAAAATAGCTCAATATTGCTATCAAAAGTAAGCAGCATTCTTATAAAAAGTTTTTTCGACTGGTTTGTATGATGATAGAAACACAGCAGTCTAAAAACAGAAAAAATTTCTTTGATGAGTTGGAAGCCAAAAGATGAAAAAATTTTTAGAAATTCCGATTTTTTAAAGATGCTGTATTTTTTATTATAGATCGTCTTTATAAGCATCAAAAAACTTTGCACAAAAATTATTTCCTAAATCGGTAATATTATATTTACCATGTTCTTCTGTAGTACCTATCATAACTCCTGGAGGTAATTTTTCATAGAAAATAAATCCGGCTTTTTCTAACCTATCAAATAAGTGACAATTAATTTGCTGTATAACAATTCTTGATACTTTTAAATCCGGATTTTTACTGGTTTCAATAAGTAACTTATTGTAATTAAATTTTGAAGGTGGCGCACTAGTTTTGTCTTCAAAATCTAAGGTTTCAGTATAAATCCATCTCTTATCACAAGATCCTGAGTTTTGGGCATTGTATAAATTCATTATGCAATCAAGTTCAAGGCTGGTAAATTTTCCACTAGCAACCATCCAATGAAGTTTTAATTTTCTCAATTGTTTTATTCTTTGATCATCTACTCCCAAAATTCCTGCCTTATCCACTTCATGATGACAAATTTTACACAAGACAATTAAATTATAAAAATCCTTAAAGCCATCTGCCACTTCAGCATTTGGAGCAATATGCGCTCGATCTGAAATATTATAAAATTTTCTTTCTTCATAATTATATATTTCGTAATCATGAATTGGATTTGGATTATCATTTAGATAATAAGCTCTAGGGGTTATGTTTCTCATGCAATAACCGCATCTATAATTGGTTTCTTCTAATAATTTTTTACGAATTTTATCCATCAAACTATTTTTTCTTATATTTAGGAAAACTTAAAAATGGCTTGAAAATATGAGGTTAGAAACTGAAGCCAAATAGAGTGTCCGTATAGGTTAGCGTTCTAGCAATTTCTTCTTCATTTAGCTTAAAATTCTTTGGAAGATCACTTTTTATTAAACTGGTAATATATTGAATTCCAAATTCTTCACAATTTTTTCTAACTAATTCTATAAAATGAATTTTATGGTTATCGCCCCATCCCTCCAATACTCCATCATGGTAAGCAAATCTAAAAAAAGATCTTGAAGAGTAATGAATTAATATAGCCAGAACAAAACTGGCACATAAAATTTTTGTTGATGTGTATCCATCTCCTTTTCCTGTCAAATCATGGGACATGTTTAATACCGAAGTTACAAAATTAACATTTCCTCCTGATTTATATGGCTCTACGATCAATAATGCCGTATACTCAAAAGTTTTTTTATATATTTCTTGGAAGATTCTTTTAATTTCTTGATAGTCAGGATTATCTTTATTTAACTCTTCTTTTATGCAGCTAGACAGACTTTTGATTTTTTCTTTTGAATCACTTATAGACTTACTATAGTTTTCTATAGTTTCAGCCCCCTCAAGCTTTGATTTGTAAGCATAAATTTCACTTTCAATTTTAAGTAAATCTTCCTGATATTTTTTATATTTTCTGAATGTATCTTTTTCCTTAAGAATTGATAAAATCTCACCTCTTTTCTTGTTAGCTTGTTTTAATTTATCAGCAACACTTTGGCGCTTATTTTTTAATTCTACTATTTCTTCCTTTAGATATCCCTCTCTTTCCTTCGTTATTTGTGAAGAGAAATTAAGGACATCTTGATAATTTTTAACTAAATTGTCTGGAAAATAAATTTTCACTTCTTCATATAACTCCTTTATCTCTTCTATTTGCAAATTAGGCTTATTTTCCGAATCAAGAGATTGAGATATTTTTTCAATATTGTGATCTAATATATATCTTTCTTTATTTAATTCTGATATGTCATTTTCGACCTTTCTCACAAGATCAAAATTAATATTTTTTTCTTTTTGATAAAAATCAAAATACTCTACCTCTTTTTGTATAGAAGATTTTTCATTTTCTTTTGCCTCTATAGCTGCTTTTATTTTATATATTTCGCTATTCGAACTAGCATGCTTACTCTTCAGCTTTTTTATATGAGCCTCATCCTCTTTTATAGATATATCAAGATCATATTTTTCTTTCAAAATTTTAGAATTAAATCCTAATAACTGAAATAATGCTGGTTTCCAATCTCTATCTTTTCCTCTAAATTTATTTAACCTAAATACATCTTGATAATCATTCTGCGTTCTAAGTACATATGGCAAAAAACTACGATAATTAAATTCAGTATTTACATCAAATTTAAGATACTCGTTTTCAAGAATATATTTAGGATTTCTCTTTTTATCCCCGGAGCTTAACGATAAGTCTTCATAATCCCAATTTATCTCTTGAGTAAAATCTTGATTTTTAGATAAATGCTTTTTGAAGAAAATCTTTGTGCTAGGATTTACTGCTCTACGAATTGTTAAATATTCACCATTATTAAGCTCTATTTCTAAGAAAAAAACCCAATTAGAAAATTTCTCACTAAATTTGTTAAATACATTATTTTTATCTTTGTTAATTTCTTTTAGTAGTAAGAAATCTATTAAATTAACCAGAGAAGTTTTTCCTAAATTGTGCTCTTGTACCTTATTAGTATTCTTATCAAATGCGCTTTCTATATCACCGTAAATAACATTAAAACCGCTGTTAAATACTATTGCTTTGAATAAGGAATTATTTGCATATATTTTAGAGAGTTTCATAATAATTTTACTCCAAAAACTCAATAATATCTTCTTTTTGATAGTATTTTAGCTTTCCCGTCATAAATAAAAAACTTAAGGCTAATAAAAAGTTTTCTTGGGCTTGCTTTCCTTTTCTAGAAATTATTTTGTTCAAAAGATTATTGTATTTTTGCACACGATCATTCTTTAGAACTTTTAAAATTTCTATACCAATCCCTAAAACAGAAAAATCAATATTTGTATATTTAGTTATTTTGATCATTTTTTAAAGTATTATTGCCTATATCGCAATTAAAGTACATATTATGTAATAAAATTTTTAATTTTATATCTACTCCCGGTAGTTGATCTTGATAGGTATTTAATTTTTTAAATACTTCAGAAAAGACTAACTCAAACGAATAAAATATATCGGTATTTTGTATATAAAAATTATGAATTTCTCTAGAAACATTTAGGTAGTCTTCCCTTATACTTTTATTTATTTCATTTGATAAAAAATCTAAAATTTGCCTATTGTACATAATGTGACCAGCAATCCTTTCTTTAAAGAATTCCCATGAAACATTGTTAGCTGGATTTTTTATATTTTTTATAAATGAGTCATCTCCTCTGTTAGTAATTAGCTCCGTCTCTAAAACTTTACAACAGCCGAAATCTCTTTTTAGAATCTGTATACATTTTTTTATGTCATCTGGATATAATGTCTCAGGAAATTTTAACTCCAGCAAATTAGCTTCTAAGAATGCAGATATTTTTTCTAAAGTTTCAATATCTAAATTATTAATTTTCTTGATAAGAAAGTTATCATCCCAAATATCTTCTTTTGTATTAAAGATAAATTTGCTTTCAGTATCAAAATTTGAATATCTAGCTTGTTTGTTGCCAATAATAAAAAAGACTAGTCGAGGATATTTTTTATGTAGCTCATGTTTAATAAAGGTCTTAATCGTATCTTTTATTTTTTGGCTGCCTGCCTGAGTAGTTATTTGAATTGCTATTTTATTGTTCTCATCACCCAAATCAATTGCTGGATAATTACTAACCCCATTTAAAACATCTAAATCTTTTAAATTATAACCAAATACTAAATTAAATAATCCGCAGAAAAAATCTTGAGCTACTCTGTTTGAACTAAATAAGTTTACAGCATTTTGGAATTTAGCAGACGTAGAAGAAAATGCTAAATTGTTTGAAATATTTTCAATTAATCTTTGTTTTTTATAAGTCATGAATTCGACTATATTTAGTAGATGTGTACATTCATATTATTAACAACGAACAGTTTATAATCAAATCCTTGTTTCAAATTTTAGTCTAAATTGAGATTTGAAATCTCAAATAAGTAAATATTTGATAGAAATAGATAGAAATGCACACCAATTGAGGCCGAATTGAGGCCGTTTTATATTTTAGGAAAAATCTGAAATCTATGAAAGTGCTTGAGAATTGGTTGCGGGGGCTGGATTTGAAGAAGTGCCGCGAACCTTTGATTTTAGCGGGTTAATCTTTTTTATAATCTGGCTTGTACATAGTTTTGTACATAAAAAAGTAGGCATTTAAAATTTACCTAATTTGGATGGGTGTTTAGCCGTTGGTAAAAAGAAAAAGTTGTGAATCTCTCAAAATGTATAATCAGTTGACTTAAGTTCTGGCAAGTGATAATATTATGATATTATTTATCTTCTTTTGAATTTATATCTAATATAATGTTATCACTTATTACAGTTGCAGACGCTCAAGAAAAAATTGCCGAAAATACACGCTTACAGCGCCTTGCAATCGGGCTAACTCAACAAGGTTTGGCACAGCGCTCTGGTGTTGCTTTGCCAACTTTACGCAAATTTGAACAAAAAGGACTGATTTCTTTAGAGGCTTTTTTGAAGTTGCAGATGGTTCTTGGTGGTCTTGAAAATGTTATCAAATCAATTGAGCCAAATACTTCTGCATTTTCTTCAATTGATGAAGTTCTCAAAGCTGATAAAAAACCAACACGCAAAAGAGGAAACCGCAAATGAAAAATTCTGCAAAAGAAGTAAAAGTTAGTCTAAATTTTGGTGCTGGAATTATCCCAGTTGGGCGTTTGGCGATAAATAATCGTCAGATTTATTTTCAATATCATGATTCATTCATTGAGAAAAATCTCAATATTTCACCATTTCACCTACCGCTAAAATCAAATGTTTTTAGCTTCGAATATGGTTTATTTGAAGGACTAAGCGGAGTTTTTAACGACAGCCTTCCTGACGGATGGGGTCGATTACTTTTTGATCGTTTTGCAAGGTCTTCTGGAATTTTACCCTCTGATATTACGCCACTAGATCGCTTGACCAATGTTGGATTAAATGGCCTTGGCGCACTTGTTTATGAACCAGATTACAGCGTCAATGAAAACGATGACAGTATCAACCTAGATCGACTGGCTGAGCAAGCACAAGAAGTGCTAAACGGAACATCTGATGAAGTTTTACAAGACCTTCTAGCTTTAAACGGCTCATCGGCTGGAGCGCGTCCAAAAGCTCTGATTGGTTTGAACAATGATTACAAAAATATTATTCACGGCACTCACGATTTGCCCAACGGATACACACCTTGGATTGTTAAATTTAGCAATTCTCAAGATGGTAATGATGCAGGTGCAATTGAATATGTTTACGCCTTAATGGCTAAAAAAGCCGGAATTTCGATGCCGGATGTTCATCTATTCCCTGCCAAGAAAGGTGCTGGTTATTTTTCAGTTAAACGCTTTGATAGAAACGGCAAAGAGCGTTTCCACATGCACACAGCTTGTGGTTTGTTGCATTCTGATTTTAGAGTTCCATCACTTGATTACGAGGATTTAGTGGCACTTGCAACAGCACTAACCCGCGATGCGCGCGAAATTGAAAAATTATATCAACTGGCCGTGTTTAACGTTCTTGCTCATAACCGCGATGATCATTCCAAAAACTTCAGTTTTTTGATGAACCAAAAAGGCGAATGGAAACTATCGCCAGCTTATGATTTAACTTTTTCATCTGGTCCGCGCGGCGAACAAAGCACGATGGTTATGGGCGAAGGACGAAATCCTAGTGATGATCACTTAGTAAAGTTGGGTCAAAAAGCCAAATTATCCAAAAACCGCATTGCCGAAATTATTGATCAAACACAAACAGCTTTGGCAAGTTGGGAAGTTTTGGCTAAGGAATATGATGTATCTGCAGATAATATTCGCCTGATTGGTAAGTGTATTAATCGTTCCTAATAAAAAATTTCAGTTGTTTCCAAAATGGAAACAGTTGAGGAAAATAAGATCAAAAAAAGTGGTTGTTTCCATTTTGGAACTAACCACTTCACATAATTAGTTAAAGATTCCCAGTTCTTCGCTCCAACTCTTTCTTAGCTTTCTCCATATTTTCTCTGATGTAATCATGGTATGCCACTATTCTGAGTAGTTGCTCATCTGAAAAGCTAGAAATATCTTTTGAAAAATGATTTAAATCAGATGCAAATCTTTCTGCTGATCTGCGTAAAAAATAAAATTCAATTTTATTTTCAGTATTGTTTTTTGAATTCATATAATCTTTAAAAAGTTAATATGACCAAGATGGTATAGAACCAATAGAATCATAGGTTCATAATGCATTAACTTACCTTAAAGAAGACGTCTATCAAGTGGAATAACGAAGAAGTTTTGCTGAGTTTTAATGGAAGGAATAGTCTTGAAGAAAAGATCGGGAGCCACCACCACGCAAACCCAGCGTGTTGACAGCCTATTTCCCAAATAAAGGGTGTTTTATTCGGCGCAACTCCCGACTTGTTTGCTAGTATGGCTAAAAAAGATTTTTTTGGCAAGGGATAATTCCAGATTTGGCAAGAAAATAGCTTTCAAGTTGTCTTTTTATGTTAATTCGTATAATTTTTCTCCCGTTTTTTAACAAAAAATAGAGGAAAATGAAGCGTTCAATTAAATTTCTGCCAAAGCTAAAACAGGAAGAATTAAAAAAAATTATTTCTGCCATTCAAGGAACTTCCAAAGATGTGGAAAAAATCATTTTATTTGGATCTTACGCTCGTGGTGATTACAAAGAAAAGAAAGATTTAAAACCTCAGCAAAAAACCGGACATATTTCTGATTATGATGTTTTGGTTGTTACGGAAAAAAAGAAAACAACTGATAAATTTGTTTCTTGGAATGGGGCGGAAAAATTAAAATTAAGTGCACCTGTCAGAGTTATTGCGCATGATATTGAGAGCCTAAACATAAGCCTTGCTGAAGGACAGTATCTTTTTACAGATATCAAAAAAGAAGGCGTAACTCTTTTTGATTCCAAAAAATATAAACTAGCCAACAAGCGAAAATTAAAACCAAGCGAAAAGAAAAGGATTGCGAAAGATTATTTTGAACATTGGTCTGAAAGGGCCGAATCTTTCTTTAAGCATTATGGCTATGCAATGGTTGACAAAGACTATAAAACTGCAGCTTTCAACTTGCATCAAGCTGCAGAACATGCTTATAAGACAATTCTTTTAGTTTTTACCAACTATAATCCTAACGAGCATTATTTGAGAATATTGGGTCGTATGTCGGAAAAATATTCAGAAGATCTAAAAAACCTCTTGCCTAAAAAAACTCAAAAAGAAAAGGACCGCTTCAAGCTTTTGGAGTATGCTTACATCGGCGGCAGATACGATCCAAAATACAGGATATCAAAAGAAGATTTGGAGATTTTAGCCAAAGATGTAAAAAAGCTTCTGAAGTTAACTGACGAGATTTGCAGAGAAAAAATCAAGGACTTATTGCATGAGTAAAATCACTGAAGCAAAAACGAGACAAGAAATCATAGATAATCGTCTTTTGAAGGCTGGATGGGATGTTAATAACCCTTCCCAAATAGCTTCAGAGCTTAATATTTGGATTGGATTGCCAGATGGAATAACTGAGCCTCAGCATGAACATCAAGGATTTCAATATGCTGACTATGCTTTACTTGGTGATGATGGATATCCTTTGGCAGTTGTAGAAGCAAAAAAAACCTCAAAAGATGCAAGAGTTGGTCAGGAGCAGGCTCGTCAATATGCAGAGAATATTCAGAAGAATTCGGGCAAAGACATGCCTTTTGTTTTTTACACCAATGGAAACGATATTTATTTTTGGGCCACAGAAAAATATCCGCCTCGCAAAGTTCATGGTTTTCCTACCAAGAAAGACCTAGAAAGGATGCTTTTTTTGCAAAAAAATGAGAAGCCTCTTTCTAGCGAATTAATCAATAAAGACATTGCTGGTCGCCCATATCAGATTGAAGCGATTCGTTCAGTTTTTGAAAACCTAGAAAAAGGCAAAAGAAAATCTTTGTTGGTTATGGCAACTGGCACAGGAAAGACCAGAACTTGCGCCGCAATGATAGATTCGCTGACAAGAGCCAACAAGGTTCAAAAAGTTTTGTTTTTAGTGGATCGAATTGCACTTAGAAACCAAGCCCTAGATGCATTTAAAGAATATTTACCAAACTCTCCGGTATGGCCAAAAATTGGTGAAGATGAAATAGCAACAGACAGAAGAATTTATTGTGCCACATATCCAACAATGCTCAATATCATAGAAGATAAAAATTGTCCTCTAAGTCCGCATTTTTTTGATATGATTGTTGCCGATGAAAGCCACAGGTCAATTTACAATGTTTACAAAAATATTTTTGATTATTTTGACGCGATAAAGCTCGGTCTTACCGCAACGCCAAAAGATGCAGTTGAACATAACACATTTGGTCTTTTTGGCTGTGAAGATGGAATCCCTACTTATGCTTATAGTTACGAAGAAGCTGTAAATAATAAGCCACCTTATTTGTGCGATTATGAAGTTTTAAAAATTCAAACCAAGTTTCAAAAAGAAGGTATTAGAAAAAACAATATCAGTATTGCAGAGCAAGAGAAGTTGATCGCTGATGGAAAAAATCCTGAAGAGCTAAATTACGAAGGAAGCGAGATAGAAAAAAGAGTAACCAATAAAGGAACTAACGCTCTTATAATCCAAGAATTCATGGAATCTTGTATCAAAGATGAGAGCGGGACTTTGCCTGGAAAAACCATCTTTTTTGCAATGACAATGAAACATGCACGAAGATTGCAGGAAATTTTTGATGAGCTTTACCCAGAGCATAAGGGAAATATAGCCAAGGTAATTGTTTCTGATGATTCCAGAGTTTATGGCAAAGGTGGTCTTTTAGATCAATTCATCAACAAAGATTTTCCACGCATTGCGATCAGCGTTGATATGCTTGATACGGGAATTGATGTTAGAGAGTTGGTAAATTTAGTTTTCGCCAAGCCAGTGTTTTCCTACACTAAATTTTGGCAGATGATTGGTCGTGGAACAAGATTGCTTGATCCTTCAAAAATGAAGCCTTGGTGCAGGCAAAAAGACAAGTTTTTGATAATTGATTGTTGGGAAAATTTTGATTTTTTCAAAATGAATCCCGAAGGAAAAACTGAAAAGCCTTCTAAGCCGCTTCCTGTTCGTTTATTTGAAACCAGGCTAGAAAAGTTAAACATTGCTGAAGATCAAAAAAATAATCAAATTGCTTCCGAAACTATCCAAAAACTCAAAGAAGATATTGCCAAGTTGCCTCAAAACAATGTGGTGATTCTTGATGCCAAAAGCAAACTCGATAGGCTCGATGAGGGTTTTTGGCAAAGGTTAGATGAAAATAGAAAAATCTTCTTACAAAAGGAAATTGCGCCACTAATGCGCGCCAGAACGGGTGAAGATTACAAGGCGATGAGCTTTGAGTTAAAGGTGATTGCCTATTCTATCGCAAAACTGAAAAACGAAAATCAGCAAACTGAGCAAATCAAAAAGTCAGAAACTCTTGAAGAAGTTATCATTGAGATGGTTTCAGATTTACCTTTATCAGTAAATATTGTCGCCAAAGAAAAAGATTTAATCGAAGAGATTTTGCATAATGGATATTTAGCAAAAGCTGGCGAGAAAGATTTAGAAACTGTAATCCAAAAAATCGCTCCTTTGATGAAATATAGAGAAGAAGGAATCAAACCCGATCAAGATTCCCTAGATCTCAGAGACATAACCAGTCAAAAAGAATTTATTAAATTTGGTCCAGCAAACGAAAGAATTACCATTCAAAAATATCGTGAAAAAGTAGAAGCTCTGATCAAAAAACTAGAAGAAGAAAACGAGATTTTAAAAAAGATCAAAGATGGCGCAGAAATCACGCAAGACGAGGTAGAAGAGCTTGCTAATAACCTCTTAAAATTTGATCCATACCCAACCGAAGAAAATCTGCAAAAAGCCTATGATGCCCGCAAAGTTAGGTTTCTCGATTTAATCAAATACATCATGGGAATTGGCGGATTAGTCACTTTTTCAGAAAAAGTTTCTGAAGCCTTTGCTGAATTCATTGCGGATAACAACAACCTCTCATCAAACCAGATTCAATTTTTGATCGTGCTTAGAGATTTTATTATTCAAAACGGTTCTTTAAGCAAGAAAGACCTCGTTTCAGAGCCATTTACAAAGCTACACAATCGTGGTTTTCTAGGTCTTTTTGATTCTGCGATGCAAACGAAAATATTATTGTTTACTAACAAAATTTTAGATCATGCTGAACTCCGCCCTTAAATCATCAATAAATCGCCTTTGGGATAAGTTCTGGAGTGGTGGAATTTCAAACCCTCTTACCGCAATTGAGCAAATTTCTTATCTTCTTTTTATGAAGCGTTTGGATGAGCTTGATATTAAGAAAAAACAAGATGCTGATTTTACTGGCGAAATCTACAAATCAATTTTTGAAGGCGATAAAAACAATTTACGCTGGAGTCACTTTAAGCAGATGGAAGGTGGCGAAATGTTGACTCACATGCAAACAAAAGTTTTTCCTTTTCTTAAAACTCTGGGCAAAGAAGAAAGTCCTTTTGCAAAGCACATGGGCAATGCTGTTTTTATTATCTCAAAGCCATCTCTTTTAGTTGAAGCAGTTGGAATTATTGACGAAATTTTTGAAGAAATTGCAAAACAAGAATCAGCTGGACAAGGTTTTCAAGACACGCAAGGCGATCTTTACGAATTTTTACTCTCAGAAATAACTAGTGCCGGTAAACTTGGACAATTCCGCACGCCAAGGCACATCATTCAACTTATTTGCGAACTTGTTGATCCAAGACTTGGCGACACTATTTGCGATCCGGCTTGCGGAACTGGAGGATTTTTGCTTGGCGCATATCAACATATAATCACCGCCTTTACCAGCAAAGAACATCAAAAGACTGATGAAAATGGCTTAACTCGTGGTTCTTTAGGTGACAAACTAACCAATGAAAAACAGTGGAAGCATTTAAAAGAAAAAACCTTCTATGGCTACGACATGGATGAAAGCATGGTGCGAATTGGTCTGATGAATTTGATGATGCATGATATTCCAACCCCAAATATTGAGCAAAAAGATACGCTTTCTAAAAAATACGACCAAGACAATTTCTTTGACTGCATCATAGCAAATCCGCCATTCAAAGGCAGTATTGATAAAGGCGACATTAACGAATCTTTGTCTCTTGCCACCACCAAAACCGAACTTCTCTTCATCGACAGAATTATTAAATCTCTAAAAATTGGTGGCAGAGCTGGCGTTATTGTGCCAGATGGTGTTCTTTTTGGCTCAAGCAATGCCCATAAACAAGCACGCAAAATGCTACTTAATGATTGCGAGTTGCAAGGTGTAATTTCAATGCCAAGCGGGGTATTTAAGCCTTACGCAGGGGTTAGTACTGCAATTCTGATTTTTGTAAAAGGTGGTGAAACCGACAAAGTTTGGTTTTATGATATGCAGTCCGATGGTTACACTTTAGATGATAAGCGCAGCAAATTGAATGGTGGAGGTGATTTACCAGATATTGTGGCAAAATGGAAAAACCGAAAAAATCAAATAGAAAACCAACGAAACAGCAAATTTTTCTACATCGACAAAAAAGAAATTGAGGAAGCTGATTTCGATCTAAGCATCAACCGCTACAAGCAAACGGATTATGAAGAGATCAATTACGAAGATCCAAAAATTATTTTAGCGAAAATTGAAGATTTGGAGCGAGAAATTGTAGATGGCTTGAATGATTTGAAGGGGCTGTGAATATGAAAAAAAATTGGAAAATTGTAAAAATTCCGGAGGTTTTATTTTTTCAAGAAGGTCCAGGTGTAAGAAAAAATCAATTTTCAACAAGTGGGGTTAAACTTTTGAATGTTGGAAATATTAACGAGGGAAGAATAAATTTAAGTAAAACTAAAATTTACATTTCTGAGGAAGAAGCCTTTGGAAAATATAAGCACTTTTTAATTGATGAAGGTGACTTGGTTATAGCTAGTTCAGGAATTGTTGTTGATAATTTTTATAATAAAATTGCCTTTATAGAAAAAGAGCACCTTCCTTTATGCATGAATACTAGCACCATAAGATTCAAAACTATGGATGAAAAGGTTTTAAATTTGCATTACTTTAAATTTTTTTTAAAAACTAAATTTTTTTCTAATCAATTACAAAAACTAATTACTGGCTCAGCACAATTAAACTTCGGACCAAGCCATTTAAAAAAAATTGATTTGATACTTCCTCCGATCGAAGATCAAAAGCGCATCGTAAAAATTCTTGATGCAGCAGATGCCCTGCACCAAAAAAGAAAGCAAGCAATCACACTTCTAGATGATTATTTACAATCTAGTTTTCTACAAATTTCGCAAAAAAGTAAGCAAACCATTAAATTAAAACTTATTATTAAAGACAGCAAAGGAAGCTCGAGAACTGGACCATTTGGCAGCGATTTAAAACACTCGGAATTTGTTGATAGCGGAGTTGCTGTAATGGGGATTGATAATGCTGTGAAAAACAAATTTGAGTGGAAAGAAAGAAGATTTATTACAGAGCAGAAATATCAGAAATTGAAGCGATATACAATCTTTCCGCGTGATGTAATTATTACGATAATGGGAACGGTTGGAAGAAGTGCCGTGATTCCAAGTGATATACCTTTATCTATAAACACAAAGCATTTAGCAGCTTTAACATTAGATGAATCAAAAGCTAATCCTTATTTTGTATCTCATGCAATTCACTCAGATCCAAGAATAAAAAGACAGATAATTGGAAACAGTAGAGGAGCAATTATGTCTGGTTTAAACTTAGGAATTATTAAAAACTTAGAATTACCGGAGCTGGGAATAGAAGATCAAAATCGTTTTGAGCAAATTTATCTGAGAATTGAATCCATCAAACAAAAAATGTTAACCCAATCCCAAGAATTGGAAGTGGGCTTTCAAGCCTTAATGCAAAAGGCTTTTAAGGGAGGGCTATAAATTTTTATGAGCGAACAAAAACAAAAAACAGATATTTTGCTAAAAGCCCTTGATGAGCGCTATAAATCAATTCACATAATTCGCGAAAGAGTGCAAACAGTTTCGATTTGGATTTTGGGATTGTTAATTTCTGGAGCGTCTTGGATTTATCAGTCAGAAATAAATTTTTATCTGGTTGAATTTTTGGCAATATTTTTTGCCATTATTTGCGTTTGGATTAGTTTGTGGAGATTTTATTTTAGGGATTTGGAGCTTGGTTTTAATAGCCAAAGAAAAGTAGCGGCAAAGATTGAAAAATTACTTGGGTTCTATTCAGAAGGATATTTTTTAGAAGGTAATGAGGTCTTGTATCCCAAGGATTGGGAAAGCTCCGGCAAAAGAAACGGCAAAGGAAATTTTATAAGAAACAATTATATCCTAATTGCAGTCGGCTTCGCTCTGTTGGTGGTTTCTATATTAACTCATACATCATTCTGTAACGCTAAGATTGATAATATGCCGTTATCAAAAAGCACTAAATCAATAATAATATTAAATTCGGAAAAATGACCAATGCATCCGCGCTTTTTTACAATAGCAACTCTCAAATAAAAGATACCCTTTATAGGAAAATAACCATAACTCCTAGTGATGAGCAATATGAAGAGCAAATGACCCGCTGGAATGATCTTGCGGAGTATTTAAAAGAAAATTTAAAAACAGAAAGCGGGCTAAATGTAAACAGTTGGCTACAAGGTTCATATAAATTTAAAACTCAAATAAGACCAACAAACACAAGTGAAGAATTTGACATTGATTTAGGCGTATATTTTGAAGTAGAAAAAAAGCCAACTGAAGAAAAATATAGCCCTAAGAATCTAAAAAAAATGATTCAGCAATGCTTAAAAAATTACGCCGCTTTACATACTGACGAAATATTAAAAGTAGACGATCCAGCAAAAGAAAGATGCGCCAGAATTCACTTTCCTGGCAACTTCCACATTGATGTTCCGTGTTATTATGAAATTCCAGACACAAAAAAAACTGAACTTGCAACAGAAGCTAATATCTGGGAAGACAGTGATCCTGAGATATTTTATAACTGGTTTCAAAATAGTTTTAGCGATTCAGAACGAGAGATAGCTAGAAGAATTATTAAATATACCAAGTGTTGGTCAGGTATAAGCTTTGTGAATCAGAGGAAAAATGGAAGACCATCATCTATGTTGATTATGGTATTAGTTACTCAAGCTTTATTAGGTTTACCAAAAAATATTTTTGAGCTTTGTGATGATGAAATATTAGCGGCTGTTCTTGGTAAAATTCTTCAAAGATTACAAAACTCATCAAAAGTAAATAATCCTGTAAATGATAAAGAATGTTTAAGTGACCGAATTAAGGAGTTTGATGTTTTTTTGTCTGAATTAGAATCCTTCGTAAAAATTGCATTTGATGCTTTAAATTGCTCAAGCACTATTGATGCTCTGGCAAAATGGCAATTAGCTTTTCACCACTTTATTCCTATGTTAGATGAAGAGGAGACGGCTAAATCCATCAATAATTCTTTGGTGCCTTACAGTTTTGATCCAACAATCGAAATAACTGCCAAATCTAATAATTCTATGATTGGTTCCGGAATTAATAAAATTGGACCAATACCAAAAAATTGTAGCATTACTTTTCGGATTGCTAATGAATCTCAGATCCCCGTTGGTAGCTCTATTCAATGGACTGTAAGAAATTTTGGAAGTGATTCTGAATATGTAAACGATATTGGACATCTGGCTGGCAATTCTACAAGTGTTACAAGAAATTCCGCTTATAATGGAACCCATTACATGGATTGCCTTATCACTCGCAATAATCAGGTTATAGGCTCTAAGAGAGCTACGGTTGAAATTAAAGGAAATCCAATTCCTAAAAGGAATCCTCCTAAGCCAAAATGGGTTAAGTTTAAGAGATGAAGGAGTCTTTATGATAATTAAAATTCTAATGATGAGGTATCTAGGAAATGTCAAAAAATAGTAAATTTAACAAAGGATCAGATTGGAGACGATGGGATTTGCATGTTCACACCCCAGGAACAGCTTTGAATAACAATTATAGTGGCAACGATGCTGCGGTATGGGAAAAATTTATTAAAAAAATTGAAGAGCAGGAAAACGTTAAAGCTCTAGGTATTGCCGATTATTTATCTATCGAAGGATATAAAAAGGTTTTTGAATATAAAAAGAGCGGAAGGTTATCGAATATTGATCTTATAATTCCCAATATCGAATTCAGGATTACGCCAGAAACCGAAAAATCCAAAGGAATAAATATACATATTCTCGTATCGCCTGAATTGGAAAATCATATTCAGATAATAGAGGAAAGCCTATCAAGACTGACTATTAAAATAAATGATCAACCTTTTGGCTGTTGTCGCAGCTCCTTTATAGCCATTGGTAAAAAAAGAGATAAGAATAGCAGTGATGAAGCCGCCTATAGAGAAGGAGTTAATCAATACAAAGTCGATTTTAGTTCTTTTCAAGAATGGTTTAAACAAGAACGTGTTTTACAGGAAAATAGCTTAATTGCTGTTTCCAACTCGACTAATGATGGCGTATCTGGATTACAAAAGGATAATGGATTTGCTGAAACCAGAGATCAGATTTACCGATTTACCGATATTATTTTTTCTGCGAGACCAAAGGATCGAGAATATTTTTTGGGAAAAGGCGCGGATAATCTGGATGTAATATGTGAAAAATATAAAGCCATTAAGCCATGCTTACACGGATCAGATGCTCATTCGTTTGAAAAATTATTTGAGCCTGATGAAAAAAGATACTGCTGGATTAAAGCTGATTTAACATTTGAAGGATTAAAACAGACTGTTATCGAGCCGGAAAGTCGTGTTTTTATAGGTGAAAAAGTTACTTCAGATAGCTTTCCTTCTCACGTAATAGATAAAATTCAAATTGATAACGCCTTGTGGTTAAAAAATAATGCCATACCTCTGAATTCTGGTCTTGTTACAATAATTGGTGCTAGAGGTTCTGGAAAAACTGCTCTTGCCGACTTTATAGCTGTTGGAGGGTATTCCATGAATCAGCAAAAAAATGATCGCTCTTTTGTAAAAAGGGCAGAAGAAAAATTACGAGATGAATCAGTTAAACTTTTTTGGAAATCGAAAGAAGAAACTTCAAATAATTTAAAAAGCATTGGTATTGAAGATATTTTATATGAGCCAAAGGTTCAGTATCTTTCTCAGCAGTTTGTTGATCAATTATGCTCTGCCGATGGATTAACAAATGAGTTAATGAAAGAAATAGAGCGCGTTATTTTTGATTATCATAAACAAATAGATCGAAAAGGTGCCGAATCATTTGATGAATTAATGGAGTTAGAATTATCTAGCGTAACAGAATCTAGAAAATTTCATGAAGACCAAATAAAAGATTATACAAACAACCTAAACATATTGCGCAGCAAAAAAGATAGTGTTCCAACCTCAAAGCAATCCCTGCAAAGCAAAAAAAAGACAATCGAAGAAGATAAAAAAAATAGACAGTCTTTAGTAGGAAATGATCAAGAAAAACTCACCAAAGAATACGAAACTATTTCCAGTTTTTTGGATCAAATAAGAGTAAATTTAGAAAATGAAACTCGCAAAAAATCTTCTTTAGAAACCTTAAAAACGGTTACTGTTAACATTAAAAATAATGTTATTCCAAATTCTTTAAGAAAATTAAAACAAGAACATCCTGGAGTTAACCTCACAGAAGATCAATGGGGAAAGTTTGAATTGAGTTTTAAAGGAGATGTGGAGCAGATATTGTCTGCAGAAATTTTAAAATCTGAAAAAATAATTACTTCTATTACTGGTATGAAAGTTCCTGAAATCAAAGATGATCAACTAAAAGTTTCCATAATACTTCAAGACTCTGATTTATCAAAACAGAGCTATAATCTTTTAAAAGCAGAACAAGGTAGAATTGAGAGATTGATTGGTATTGGAAAAGAAAATGCTGTAAAGCTCAGGAAAATTTCTGAAAAAATTACCAAAGATGAAGTTGCTTATACCAAGCTAGAAAATGAGATAAAAGAAGCTGAATCATCTGGTGAAAAAATAGCTGAATTGACGCGTTTAAGAAAAGAATCTTACAAGAACGTATTTGGGACTTTGGTGGAGCATGAAAAAATTCTAGAGAATCTTTATCAACCATTAATGGAAGGTATCAAAGATGATGAAGGCACATTAGGAAAATTAACATTTCATGTACAGAGATTCGTTGATATTGATGAATGGGTAAAAAGTGGGGAGAATTTGCTGGATTTAAGAAAAGGTACCACCTTTAGAAGAAAAGGCTCTCTTCATGAAATTGTTAAAAAATCCATACTTCCTGTTTGGCAAAAAGGATCGGCAGAAGATGTTGCAAATGCTATGGAAAAATTTTTAGAAGAATATACTAACTCACTACTGGAATGCTCTCCAGTAGAAAAACAAGAAGCCAATTTATTTAGAGACTGGGCTAATAAAATTTCCGCGTGGCTTTACAGCACCGATCATATATCAATAAACTATGGTGTACAATATGATGGGGTCAGTATTCAACAGCTATCTCCAGGAACGAGAGGAATTGTTTTATTACTTTTGTATCTAGTTATCGATAAAGATGATTATCGACCTCTTATAATAGACCAGCCAGAAGAAAATCTCGATCCAAAATCAATTTTTGATGAATTGGTGACAAGATTTCGTTCAGCAAAGCGAAAAAGGCAAATCATAATAGTAACGCATAATGCAAATTTGGTTGTTAATACTGATGCTGAGCAAGTTATTGTAGCATCCTGCTTATCTCACCAACAAAACCAACTACCAGAGATAGGTTATATATCTGGTAGTTTAGAAAATCCTGAGATTCGCAAGAAAGTCTGTGAAATATTGGAAGGTGGAGAAAAGGCATTTAAAGAAAGAGCAAAAAGATTGCGAGTTTCTATGTAATAAAAAATTAGAGAGGAAAGCTATGCTTGGAAAATTAGAGAAAGTCGATTTACGCCAAATATGGCAGACTGAAGGACAAGGTTTTACGCCGTGGCTTGCGCGTGAGGAAAATTTGGAGATGCTTGGAGAAGTGATTGGAATTGAATTGGAACTTGAGGCGCAGGAAAAAGATGTGGGACCATTTAGAGCGGATATTTTGTGTAAGAATACCGAAGATGACAGCTTGGTTTTAATCGAGAATCAGATTGAAAGAACTGATCATAAGCATCTTGGTCAGCTTTTGACTTACGCAGCTGGATTACAGTCTGTTACGATCGTTTGGGTGGCAGCGAAATTTACTGAAGAGCATCGTGCAGCACTTGATTGGCTTAATGAAATTACAGATGAGAAGTTTCGTTTTTTTGGTTTAGAAGTGGAATTGTGGAAAATTGGTAATTCAGCAGCTGCGCCAAAGTTTAATGTGATTTCTAAGCCTAATAATTGGAGCAAAACCGTTTCTCAGGCAGCAAAAGAGATTTTAGATCAAACGACCAGTGAAACCAAGCTTTTGCAATATCGTTATTGGGAAAAACTAACTGAATATCTTGAAGAAAATAAATCAAAGCTTCGTCCGCAAGATTCTCGTCCTAAGCATTGGCAAATTTTTACTATTGGTCGTAGCGGATTTCATTTAGCTGCGCTTTTAAATACGCGTGATAAGAAAATTGGAGTTGAGTTAGTGATTGTTGATAAGGATGAGGCAAAAGGATTTTATCATCTTTTAGCAAAAGATAAATCAGCAATTGAAGCTGAAATTGGATGTGCTTTGGAATGGAGAGAAAATCCGGAAAAGATTCAATCAAAAATTGCTTTGTTTAAAAATTTTGATCCTACCAACGAAGCGAGCTGGCCATCTCAGCATGAATGGATGAAAAGTACGGTTGAAAAATTTGATACTGTTTTCAGAAAACGAGTTCGTTCTTTAGCTATCTGATTTCAGCATCACAAATCTAAATTCACCGCGCGTTGCAACAATTTTTAGATTCTTTTTCCCACATTCAAAATAACCAGTATATTTTTCATAATTTTTAATTGGCTCGCGTTCAAGAGTCAGAGTAAACAGATTAACTCCAGCGCTCTCAGTTTCTCTAAAATCTTTCAAATCATAAAATGATTTTTTGTCAGAAGTTTCTGCCATTAAGTTAACAGCCTCTTCAAAAACATCGATCAGTTTTTCAATTTCCTGATCAGTGCATTTTTTATTTCTGACATCCTCAATAAATCCCTTGTAAATTAATCGGTTCATAAACTTTTTTAAAAATTGCTAAAGTGTCACGACACCAATGAACCCTTCGTTTTAAACACTTATCAAGTGGAATGATTGAAAATCTTCACTTAGTGCAATGTTCCTCAAATTCTTGGTTAAAATTGTCGATTTGGCGCAAGGTTTCTTCGGACATTGTGTCGTATTCTTCTTGACTCAAAGTTATGGGATTTGCCCACAAGCAAAAGCTATTTACGGATGTATTTTTGCATCCGGCGCTTAACATCAGAAATATCATCATGCTTGCGAATTTCCTGCCTCTTTTTGGATTCAATTGCATCGCTAAAATTTTCTTCAATTTGAAATGATTTCTGAGATTTTTTGCCAAGGAGGTTTCCGATTGTGAAAATGGCTAGGACTGCACCAAGAGCTGCAATTATTTTTCCTATTAAACTTTGAATCATTCCTTTCTGCCTCTGATAACTTTTTCAAAAATACCAATTCCCAGCAAGCTGCTACCAGAGATTAAAAAAGTGTTAATAATTCCTAGCGCTGTATCAGCATCTTTTGCACCAATTCCAAGGCTGTAAAAAAACAAGATAATTGAAAACATAGTGCCAATAGAAAGAAGAATGGTTCCCCATAATCTTTTGGAAGACTTGTTGCCACTGGCATCTTGAAGATATTTGTTCGCCATTTTAATCACTCAACTCAAAATGAGGTAAATCAAAAAATTTCTGGTCTTTTAAATCATTATCACCATCCCAATCAGCGCCGCAGCGTATCTTGATTCCTAACTGATCTGCTGTTGCTTTAACATATCCGGCAAAGTGATAAAATTTTTCTTTGTCATTCCAATTGATTGGAGCCGGTGCAGCATCAAGTGCAAGAGATGGTGTTTGATTATGTTTACCATCACTTTTAATCTTTGATTTTCCTTCTTTAAAAGCTTTTAGCTGATCTTGTTCTGATCTATATCCTTCAATGATTGTGCAGTCATAATTTTTTATAACTTCATGGAAGAGTTTTTGTAAATTTGGATGACAAGTAGATAGCTTTTCCAAAGAGGATTTAGAAAATTTTGGCATTGTTATTTGATTTTAATATTGTTGCCGAGAAGCGCAATTATACCAGCGGTGAGAAGTGTCATAAAACCGATGAGGATGCACTTAAGAAAAATTCTGAAGCTATCCTTCCTTGCAACGCGAAAAGCTTTTAATAACTCTCGCAAATCTCTTATATCTACAAAAGCGTTTTCATCATTCAATCCAAGTTCAGATAGAGCCATTCTAGAGCCTTTCTGAGACGCTTTTTGCAGCAATTCTTCAAGTTCGCTTTTTGAAATAATAAAATCGCGTAGTTCTTTTTTACTCTTTTTGCTCATTTTCTAATTTGGGAGTTGCTGTAAGTTGTGAAATAAAACCTTGATCACTTATGGAGTGAGTGACACTTTCAATAATGAATTTTTTATCCTGAAGATATTTTATTCCCTCAATCTGAATTTTGTTTTCTGCACTTAAAGCAGGATTGCCTGCAAGAGTTATGTTTAGTTTTTCCTTATCTTTTTGAAATTCGGCGAATTTAGCTGTTGCTGCACTCAAAGCTCTTTGCTTATCAGTGAATTTATATCTTAAATTATATGCAGGATCACCGCTGCCAACAAAAACATCTTCTTCTTTACCGCTAGAAAAATTATGCCATTTAGCAATTACTTTCCCAAATTTTTCAAAGTCAGAAATTTTTAAATTCCAACTCGATATTTCTGCTTTTGAAATTTTTATTAGTGGCAAATCAATTCCATTAACAGAGACACTTTTTCCTTTCTGAAAAAATAATAATTTGCCTAATGTTAATTTGATAAAAGCGCCGTAGCGCAAGGATAAAGTAGTTAGAAATGATATATCACTTTCATCGGTTTGATCTATGTGACTGATATATATCTGATTAAAATATTCATCAATTACGCTGTTTAAATTATGTGAATTGGCAATTGCTGTGATAATTCCAACCAAGGTATAACCGTGCCACGATTTGCTTTTTGGTGCTTTTATTTGTTTTGTTAAATTTCTATCTAGTGCATTGTTTGCCTTGCTGGTTATTCGCATTTGCGAAGGTGGTGATGAAACTTCAATATCATCTACGATGTAGCTTCCCATTCTGCTTAATGGTTTGTTTTCATAACCAAAAAAAACTTCAAGCACTGAGCCACGCGAAGGGATTTCTAATTTTTCATCTCGATTATCTAAAAGGATTTCGCAAGTGTCAGAAACCAAACCAGTTTCATCTGTGACATTGATCGAAACCAATCTTTGCGCTATTAACGCTGTGACATCTTTTTTATCTGCAATAATTTTAAATGCTGGATTCACTTAATTTTTATGCGATAATCTAATGGTTCATCAACCTGATTTTGAGGAAAATTTATGGAATTATTTGTTGGCTTAGGCATTGCGCTGTTGTTTTTTGCTCTTGGCAGAGAATTAATCTGTTGGTATTTCAAGATTAACAAAATCGTTGGGCTGCTTCAGTCAATTGATAACTCATTGCAAAGAAACTCAAAAAATAGCGATAATACTACGACCAAAGTTTAACGCTTTCTGCTTCTGCTTCCTGAGCTAAATCTGGCAAAACAATTTTTACTCCGGCGTTAAATATCGCGTCTGGTTCTGCCAAATGACGATTGGCTTCTAAAACTTTTTCTAGAACTCCTGAATTTTTGCCATAATATTTCCAGCAAATTGCATCAAGCACATCTCCATCTTTTGTGATGTAGGTGATCATATTGGAATAAAATAATAAATTGATAATGCTATGGTTCGTATGGCCTGAAATCGTAGCAATGCAAGTTTTTATTCAAAAAATACAAATAATATTAACTCATACTCATTTAAAACATGAAAAAGAAATCAAAAAATTCTGGAGATGCAGCCGGAGCAATTTTAATACTAATTGCTATAGCGGTATTAGTGGGGGTAATTTTTTCTGCAATTGTCTTTGCTCCAGCTATTGGCATAACCACAATAATTGATCTTATCAAACCATTAAAATTGGGACAACTTTGGGGAACCGTCTTCACATCAACTATTTTGATTGCTGGGGGATTGCATTTTATAGCGAAGAAGAAGGCTTTAAAAATCTATGTAATATCTGCTATTTCTATTTTTGTGATTTTAGGAATTTATACTCTTTTTGATCCAGAAAATATATTTTATGATGCCGTAAAAAGAATGTATCCATTCGTTTTTAAGACAGGTGGAAACTAAAACATAGCCGCCTTTTGTGATGTAGGTGATCATTAATTAATCAGAATATTTGGTATGACTAAAAATAAGAACTTTCAAACTGAATTTATAAAAGCCGCAAAGGAATTTAATGGAAATGATAAGCTATTAACGTCAGATTTTTTAGAAATGGCTTACAAAGAATATTTTTATTCCTCTAATTATTTGGCCAATCAAGAAGTTAATGAGTTGACTCGCTATTCATCTTGGAATATTTGTTATAAATATTTTCGAGACGAATTTTTTAAAAAAGATAAAATTAAAGACGAAGATCCAGACCTTAGAATAGCTGGACTTCATTTGGCTTTTTATCTAGCGAGCTGGGGTATGTTTAGAAATCCAATGCTCTTAAATTCTGGTATTAAAAAATATGAACTTTTAGCCAAAGAACTATTCAGTTTTAAAGGTTGTAGCGAATCTAAAAATCAACAGTTTGAAAAAATAAAATCATTCCTAGAAGAATGGGAAAAAAACCCAGCAGAAACATCTGGAGCAATTGCAAATAACCAAATAAACCCAACCGACACCCTAATAACAAAAATAATGCTCGGAGCATACTCAAATACTCCTGCTTTTGATAGGTTTTTTAAAACAACAGTAAGTAGATTTTATATTGAGAATAATGGCAGACTCGTCGGGAAGTTAGAGGAAAAAATACAAAAGATTTTTAGTATCAAAATTGAAGGCGATATAACGGTAGGTGACTTTATAAAATCACTTAGCAAAAACTCTGCTAAAGAATTTTCCCTAGAGGACATAAAGATCCTCGACGCAATATTTTTTCAGATTGGCTGGGCTCTCGACTACAAAGAGTAAGGGAGATAATTCTAATCATATTGCTTTCAAAACATTCTGAATAATTCCTTTAATGCCTGGTTTTGCATCTTCGCCATAACGCTTAAGAGTAATTGAAAATTCGATTTTAAGTGGTGCGCCATCTTTCATAAACACACTTTGGTTTTCAGAAATTTTTACAATACACCATCTACCAAAGGCATTACCATTTCCGGAAATTAGCATTAGTGGTTTTCCAATCCCTGCCTCAGCGCGCATTAAAGTAACCTGGCGTAGTCCACCCTTAAAATGAGGATAAATCACACCATCAAGATCAATTGTTTCCACACCAAAACCAGTGAATTGTAAGGCAGGATTTGTGCCGATGCGATTAATTTCCTGCCAATGATATTCACTTTGTCTTTTAAGATTTTGAAAAGCAGCAGAGCTAATTGCAAAGCGATAAACACCAAGAATCATCATCATATTGATTCCAAGCGCGCTATTTAAATTCAGTTTGCCACCAAGATTTTTAAAAGAATCAAAAGCCATTAATCGTAATTTAAAGCAAATTTTCGTGCAGATAATTTTCTGAAAGTTTCATTTAGTGCAGCTTTTATATGATCAGCAATTTTTTTCTCATCAACATTGTTACCAGCGTTTATGGTAATTGGTGCAGAAATTGAAATTTGCTGTGATCCACTATTATTTGCTGAAGATGAAATTAAGGGTATTTCCAATGATGGAATTTTTTCTATATCACTTTTTGTATCAAAGTTGCTGACGATATTTCCAACTACTGATGACGATTTCTGCTCTTTAGAATCAGAATTTCCAGCAACAAAATTCCATGCTTTTCCAGCAACACTTGTAATAGAGCTAACAACTGATTTTAAAGGTTTTGCAAGCTTCATTACCCACTCAAAAGCAGTTTTTACCCATCCAACAATTCCGCTAAAAATATTTTTGAAAAATTCACCAACCGGAGTCCAATTTTTTATCAGCAAAGTTGCACCAATAGCAATTCCCGCAATTATAAGTCCGATTGGATTTGAGATTAAAGCCAAACCCATTGCTCTTATAGCAGTAGTAATGGCGGGCATTACCATACCAACTAAAGTAAGAGTGGTTCTAAAAGCCAATAACGCACCTTGCGCTGCTAAAAATCCACCACGCAAAAAAGTAAAGGCATAGCCAAGAGCAATTGAGGCAACTTTGAATGCAATTAAAGAAGTAATTGTCAGGCCGATATATTTTGTAATGACCGGAAATCTTTCTGCTAAAGCGCTGACTTTGCTGGCAAAAGCTGCTGTGCCGTTTGCTGCTGCGGTTAATGTGGGAAGAAGAGTATTACCAAGAGAAATTCCAACTGATTCAATTGCTGATTGAAATTCTTTGAAAGAACCAACAGTGGTATTTTGCAATCTTTCTGCCATTTTTTTGGCAGTGCCGTCAGCATTATTTATTTTATTTAAAACTTCATCAACAGAGCCGGTTTCAAATCCTTTAAAAATTGCTAAAGCGCCAGATGTTGAGTAAGTTCCAAAAATATCTTTGATAACTCCTAACTTTTGATCATCAGAAAGATTTTTGGTTGCTTGATGTAAATCGCGTAAAATATCAACCATCGAACGCATTTTGCCCTTGTCAAAAATCTTGACTCCAAGACCTTTAAGTCTGCTTTGAGCAAGCAAAGCTTCCTTAGCAACATCAGGCATTTCTTCAGCGCTGATTTTCATTTGATCGCGCATTTCGCCAAGCGCTTTTGCACCGGCTCTTGCGGGAGCAGCGAGGCGTAAATATGCTGATCTTAGCATCGTTCCTGCCATTGTTGCCTGAATTCCTGCATTACTCAAAACACCAGCAAGAGCTGTGGTTTCTTGTAGACTTCCACCAACTGCCGCTGCTGCAGGTGCAACGAATTTCATCGTTTCACCAAGCATTTTAACATCGGTGTTAGTTGCAATTGCAGCTTGCGCCAAAACATCTGCCGCTTCGCCAGCGCGTTCAGCTTTCATTGCAAAGCCATTCAGAATATTTGATACAATCTCTGCTGATTGTGCTAACTCCATATTATCAGCAATTGCCAAATTTAAAATTGCCGGAGTTGCTGCTAAAATTTGATTGGTTCTAAAACCAGCCATGCCAAGAAATTTCATGGCCTCAGCAGCTTGAGCGGAAGTGTATTGCGTGGTTGCGCCAAGCTCTCTGGCTTTAGCAGTGAGTTGCTTAAATCCTTCTGAATTAGCAGCTTCTTCAGTAACAGCACCAACTTGTGCCATAGCAAATTCAAAATCTACTGCTGGTTTTATTGCGGCATAAAGTGAACTTCCTAAAGCAACTGCATCAACCATTTGCGCGCGGTAATTAGCACGATTGTTTAGGTTTTGTGATTTGGCATCGGCATTGGTTTGAAGAGCTGCCTGTCTCTTTTTTAAAGTTCCAAGAGTTTTGCCAAGTGATGCTTGTTGTTGATTTAAATTTTTGAAATCAACGCCAGCAGCGCTTAATGCTTTACCCATTTCACGAGTTGCTTGTGCCGACTCCATGAAAGCAGTTTTTGCTCTTTGTGCTGCCGCTTCTGATTTGCGAAAATTATTTTGAAGCTCTTTGGAAGGCTTATCAGTTTTGCTGATTTCTGCGCTTAAGAGATTGAGCTTTTGCTTTGCATCTTGATAAGCAATTGATGCTTCTTTTGTTGCGCGTGATGATTTTCTGAAAGCCTCAATTTCTGATGCTTTGTCATTAACTTTTTTTATTGCATCACCAAGTGCTGAAAGTTGCTTGTTCGCTCCACTGAAAGAATCTCGGAAAGACTTTCCCAGATCAGCACCAATCAGTATTGATACAGCAGTGTGAGTTGAAGATGACATTTCTAGTGCTATTTGCTAAATTTTTTCTAAAGCCAAAAATTAAAATTTATGAACAAACTAAATACAAAATTCATCGAATGGGCATCTTCTTTATCTGGATGTAATGGTGGTAATCCTCGTGCAGAAATTTGGGTATGTGGCATAGAGCACGGCCTGGGAAAAAGTGATAATCCAGAAAATTATTACTCCAACAAGTTACCGCAAGAAATCGCAAAAGGAGCATTTACTCCCTCTGAAAAATATGACTGGAGATCGCACTTAAAATATGGGTATGGCAGAAGCTTGGCAAAACTTTACTCTGCGGTAAAAGGGCGTGATATTAGAAATTATAAAGAACTCGCTAATGAAAACGATAATCACCAAATATTTCAACTTAACCTTTACCCTATAGCTTTTAATAGCGTAAAAAGCGATTTATGGAAACAGAATAAAATGCCAGAACTAACTGGTTTCGAAGAAAAACATTTATTCAAAACATGGTGTTTTCTGCATCGCTTTCCAAAAATTTCTAAGATGGTTTCAAAAACAGGTTATTCGCCTAAATTAATCATCGGAACTGGTGTGAATTATTTAACTGACTTCTTTTCTTGTTTTGCTGGAGCTAGCGGAATTGATACGCCAATTCACATTGGGATAATTCCAATTTCAGAAAAAAATAAAAAGAAACGCATTTACTATTGGGCAAAGCTTAGCAACGGAACTCTTCTTGTGGTTATTCCTTTTTTTTCGAGTCAGAGCGGATTAAACAGCGACTATCTTCTGCAGAAAATGGGTGAAGAAATAAGAAATTTGGTGCCAAATATTTAAATTTTTATACCTTCATTTCTACATCAATAGCAGCCTTATACCAATCACTAAAATCCTCTTCCGTCATTTCTAAAATTTCAGAGAGTTGCCAATTGGTTATTTTTGAGAGGATGATGATTGTGCTGACGACATCTCCTCTGAATTGAAAAAACCCAAATACATCTTTTGCAGATTTGAGTAATCAGCTTCATCAAGCTCTTCAATTACCTTTGGCTCAACTTCACAAAGATTGGCAAAAAGCCTGATTTCTTTTTCTTCGTCAGAGACATTTTTCATTTTTGCTACCAAAAGACGATCTTTGATTTTTGAGCGTCTCATGGTTAAACTAGTTAAAGTTTCACCAGTTGCTTCAACTGGATATTTTAGTTTGATTGTTTCCATATTTTTTAAATGAAGATTTCAGTAAAAGTAATTCCTAACGCCAAACAAAATGAGGTTGTTGACGATGCTTTCGATTTGCTTGGGGCAAGAATCTTGAAAGTTAAAGTTAATCAACCGCCTGAAGATGGTAAGGCGAATAAGGCTGTGGTGGAGTTGTTGGCTGAATATTTTAAAGTAAGAAAAAACGCTGTTTCGATAATTGCTGGCGAGACTTCGAGAAATAAAATTATCGAGATTAAAACCGTTTAAATTCCAAGCGCTTTACGAACATCAATCATCTTATCTTGGCCACCGATTTTTCTTGTCATGTTGTCGATGTCGATTTCAATTAATTGTTCACCATCAATTTCAAGTGAGTAATAACGGCAGGCAATGCTGCATTGTAGTGTTCCTTTTTCACCGGCGGAAAGTTTTCCCATATCCATTTCGGTATACATACCTCGTAACTTAACAATCATTGGAGAAACATTTGAATCATCTTGTAAGGCTCCACGAATGGTAATTTGAACTGCATTACCTGAAACTAAACCGAACTGCTTTAAAACATCTTTGTCATATTCTAAAAGCGTAAAAGAGGATTCTAATTTTTCTATGCCCATATCTACAAAAACTGGAGAATCCATGCCTCCTGCGCGAAATTCTTCGGTTTTTACAGCAAGTTTTGGTAGGTTAACTTCTTCAACTTTTCCAACATAGCCACGGCCATCAATGAATAAGTTGAAGTTCTTTAAAATTTTGGGGATCATGGCTAAAATTGTTTAGGTTAAAATAAAAATTAGATAAACTAATGATACGATATCAAAACTTACTCTCAGAGATAGAGCGATTTCGCAATGAAGAACTTCCTCCAAGAAGCGAAGATCCATTGATTTTACTGAGCTTACTAGACAAGAAACCAATCAAAATAGGTTACGGATTTTGTGGGATGTGTGACAGTATAATGCGCGATGAATGGACATTTGAGTTAGATAATGGCCGTTATGATTTGTATCATCTTGTAAACCACTTTAAACTACTTAGGATTAGTGAGTACGATATACTCATAAAATACCTTGAAGAAGATCTTCTTAAGAGTGTTGAGTTAAAAAAATCACAATCCATATCGCATAAAATTGCAAACTTCATAAAAAAATTAGTTTAGTTACCAATTTTATTTAAAAAGTTCTTCCAGATAATCATCAACCATTCTTGAACGGAATGTGATATGTTCTGCGGGATATGGAGGAGTAAAATCAAAATCGAACGAAACTTTGCCTTGTGCGATTTGATCCGGAGTATTTAGTTCTGGATTTACGAAAGCAGTTCCACCAAGAATTGCGCCGATGCTTTTTAGATGACGAAGATAATTATTTATTCCTTCAAGAACATCTTCCACATAGGTTTTAGTAATATTGCGATCAACTGCCCACATATGAGATTTAAGCAGAGAATCATTGATCATGTCGGCCGTTCTTCTTGCTTGCAAAAACATCCATTTTGGGTCTGCAGAAGTTGTTCTGTTGCCCCATAATCTAAAACCGTCTTGTTGAATTACTGTAACGATGCAATTTTCATTTAAATAATTTGCTTTGCTGCTTGTATCTCCAAGTGCAAAGTCAATTGGTTTTGAAATTCCTACAATTCCGTTAATCACCATGTTTGATGGCGACCACCAAAAACCTCGTTCATTATCGGATTTAGCAATAAGGCCAGCAATTCTTGAAGAGAGAGGTTGTTCAACAATATCTCCGGTTTGTGTGTCTAAAACTTTGCACCATGGGTAAGCTGGATAAATTCTTGATGAACCCCAATCTTTTCTGTAATGAATTGCTTCTGTTTCATTTGTGTTTGGACAATCAGCAATTATTACCGCTTTTAATTTTTCTGCTATTCCAAGTAGCTCTGCTACAACAGGATTTGCAATAATATTGCCTCCATCTTCAGGAGTTTGATGAGTGAATCCTGGGGCAATTAAAATCCTTGGTTGAACTCCTACTTCTGAAGCGCAAGCAAGCAATGCGGATGCGCCTTTATATTTTCCTGTAACAGAATCAATTCCTCCAATGATATCTGATAAAGTGATTTTTTTAGGATCAAGATTTCCGGAATTTAGATGATTAGAATTTGTGGGATCAGCTACATTAATCACAACTACTAAAGCACCGGTCTGTTTAAATATTCCATCTAAAGCAGCAGGTATGCTGAAATTTTGATCATTACCAAAAACTTTTACTGCTTCTGAAGGTGAACCAAAAATTAAAGTTGGTGTATTAACCGGACCTTTTGGTGCTGAACCAATAAGACCGATGACAGAAGATTTTACAGTTTGAATTGGTCTTGCACCATCATCAATTTCTATAACTTCAACGCCATGTAAAAATTGTTCAGACATTTTGATTGTTGATTTTAGTTAAAATATTTTGCTCAAATTCTTTGAGTGAATCCCAAATGATTTTGGTGGTTTCTGCGCCTTCAATTATTATCTTTATTCGCAATGCTTCGCCGTCTATGTAAGTAGAGATGTTGGCGAATTCTTCTGATCGTTTGATGATCAGTTGGGCTAATTCCAAGACGGTGATTTTTTTGTTATCAGCTTCTAGTTGTAGTGCTTCAATATCTGATTTATCAGGGGTGGCAGACTCAATAATGCGAGAAGCAATTTTTGCTTTTGCTTCATATCCGGCAATTCTGCCTGGCATTGAGGATAAAATTTCCACTCGATATTCTTCGGCAATATCTTCAATTACAGTTAAACCATTTTTTCTGCTTTCTTCTAAATTCCATTTTAATCTTGGGTCTTGCGGTAATGGAGTTGGTGAATTGAGCATTACGCCTGGCATATTGATAATGCTTACTGCTGGAGGTATGTTTGATAAAAGTTGTAACTTTAAATCATTAGAAATTCTTATTATTTCCAAGTCAGGATAAAGATTTTTTATATTTTGATTATTTTCATGGGCAGCAATAACCAGCCCGTCTTTTACAACTAGTTTCATGTCTTTTAAATTTTTTAATTAAGAAAAATATATGAGAGAATCGGTGTTGCCTAATGCATAAGAGCCGCCAGGAGAGTAGTTGCCACCAGCATTGCCAGACGCATTTCTAGAAGTATTCATTGCATGCATTTCTGATTTATGGGCTGAATAATAACCTACGCCACGACAATTTCTTGCCGTTGAATCGTTGGCTATTAAACCAGAACCGTGAATTACATAGTATCCAATATCTGCACCATCAACAGTAACATTTGTATTGGCATGAACGTTTGAATTTTGACCAACAACTAATGCGTGAGAGGAAGAATTTTTAATCAATAAATTTGCTGTATTTCCTCCACTATAAAACCAAATATTGATTCCATTAACACAATTTTCTATCAGACCATTTTGGATATTTATCGGAGTTACGCCATCTGCAGCCATATCACTTGCCTGATGGAAATGAAAATCGCTATTCCAATTTGATTGTATGCCAGCCCAAAGATTTCTTAGGGTTACGCCGTATCCAAAAATACTACTGCAATGAAATGATCCCATGCCTATACCATAAGGACCAAATCCACTCAGTGTTGATCTGAGCATTTCTATTCTACTGCTTGCGACCGCCCAAACACCGGTTTGTATTTCACTGGCGTTAATATTCCATATATCAAGTTTTGAGTTGTCGTGACAATGTGCAACGCCCCATACTCTGTTAAATGTACATGTGTCAATGATGCACGAGCTTTGATATCTTGCTAGAACACCATGAGCTAATCCGCCTCCTGGCACACCCCAGCGCAAAGTTCTATTGCTTAACTTGGTAACAAAATCAGGAGTGAATGCAAAATTTCCTCTGAAAGAAATATTCCTCACATACATGTTGGAATTTCTTTCAGCGATCAGCATGAAATGATGCTCGTCACCAACATACTGAAATACTGTATCCCCAGGATTATTTCCCAAACCTACAACTTGCACATTCTTGAAGAAAGAAAACATTACTTCATGAATGCCCTTGTAAGGAAAACTATAAATGCCAGGATCAATTTCAATTCTCCACACAACATCACCTACAAACGCACTACTTGCAACACGCGCAGCAGCATCAACCGGATGTTTAAATTCCTTATCAATGCCAACTTTTAAAACTATCGGATTTGGTTTTATTAAAGTTCCTTTCCAGTTTTCATATTCCTGTAATTTATTTTCTACTTTACCGGCTAATTTTTCGGACGCAGAAATTAGGTTTCCCACATTGTCATTAAGGGAAGCGATTTGTTGTTCTAGCGACATTTGATTTAGCGAATTGATTGAATTGTTTTAGCGATGTGGCGATCAATATTTTTGATCTGTGAAGTTGCGATTTTTATATTGCCAAGTGTTAGACAAATTAGTTGGTTTATGAAAGACGGGTAAAAATTATTTTCTTTCCCAACAACGATTTGAATTGAATCAGATGGCAGAGTTGAAAGTAATAAATCAAATTCCAGCAATATCTCCGTGCCAGCCATTTTATATGCTAAGGCCATCTCACTTGAACTAAAAACTCCAAAAAGTGTTCCATCTTTTAGAAAAAATCCGACTTCCTTAATTATAAAATCTGAAGGCCCATCTGCTTTTGCTATTAAGTGGATTTGTGATGATCCAATTTTTTCTCCAGACATTATCGGAACGCGCAAAACTTCGTGCTTCAAAGTTTTTGCTTCATCATCAATAACCGGATTCCATCCAAAATCACCCAGCGCAACATGGGTAACTTCAAGAGAAATTCCAGTTGCTTGTGCATTAAAAGCAGCTTCTTTTCCCGCTTTTGTTATTGTGATTGAAATGTTATCAGCCATTGATTTCTTTGTATGTAATCACTCTAACTAACGCGATTATTACCAGATTGTTTCTGAATTTTGGAAGCCTGCTTTGTAGAGCAAAAGTTAGACGGCTTTTGATTAGAAGATTTGTTTTGCAAAATAATTTGCTCTCAAAATTTACGCCGAGTTTAAAATCAAGGTGTGAGCGCAAAGGCTTAACATTGTTGATTAGATTGACTAATTTTTTCTGCGTATCTTGCGTGATTATTATGTTTTTATTTTTGTCTAAATTCTCGTTGAGGTAAGCTGTGAGCTGAAATGTATGAGGCGTAAGTTTTGGATTTACTTCCCACCATTCAGTGATTTTTACTTTTACTCCTAAAATTTCTAACGCTCTTTTTACTGCACCTTTTGTTCCTTTTATTTTATGTAAGATAAGGCTATTCCTTATCATTTTTCTTTTAACTTCCAAACTCCAATTATCATCCCAAGTGTCTATGGATAGGCTCCAACCAATCCACGGCAAAATATTTTCCGGCGCTTCATCAGGATTATTTATAAAGCGGTTCAGAGCTTTTAAATCTAAAGACTTTGCCGTAACACTTTCTAAATCTTTTAAAAAAGCAGTCGCATTTATCGGAAGTAAAGATTCGTTATTCATCTATCAGAATCGAAAGATTTATGTTATTGCAATATGCGGCTTCCTCATGACTTGTGACAATATCCTGCGCCGGATTTATGAGTTTAACTTTCTTTACTCCGTTTACATGAAGCGCATCGTAAATTCCTGATATCGCGACAACTTTTCCAAGCGCATGTCTTTCGTTAATAAAACTCTGTAAGGCTGTTCTCGCTTCATTTTCAACTATTGCAGAAGAGGGGCCGGAATAAACTGTTATTACTGCTTGAATTGAGTAATTAATAATTTTTGCATCTTGAACAGCCACCTTATCAGTTAAGGGTCGGATATCATCTTCACTTAATTTATTGTAGACTAAATCAATCAATTCCTGATTTACAAAACCATCACCATTTTGTGATAAAATTGTAACCAAGACTTCTCCAGGACTGGGACTTTTTACCGAAACTGATTTTATTTCACTTGAGGCAGATAAAGTGTGAAAAATATAAGCACCAATCGGGCCGGCCGTTGAAAATCCTTCAAGAGCAAGCTGTGTTCTTTGTCTTAATCTATCATCACTTTCACCATCAAGCTTTTTTACTCCATAGAATGCCGCTAAATTTTCAAGATCGCTTCCGGTAGCATAAGAAAGCATAGTTGCTTTTGCGGCTTCATTGATTCTGTTTCTTAAAAGTAATTCGCGATAAGCACAAACCTGCAATAAAATCATTGCCGGATCGCTTTCAAGTAATGTGCTGTATTTCGGATTTAAATCTAAAAAAACTTTTAAAAGATTTTGAAATATTGCTTCATAACTCAACTCTTCAATTACCTTCGGCGCAGGAAGTTTTGATAAATCTATTGCTGTAAAATTTGACATTTTATCCGGTAGAAATCTGAATATTTTCTAAACTTATTTTTTCTCCGTTACGAAGCAAACTGCCTTCAAGATCAATAGTGATTTTTCCTTTTTCAATATTTTGCACAAAGACTTGCTCAAGCTCAAAACGTGGTTCCCAAATGAATAATGCTTCTACAATATCTGAATAAATTTCTGCTATGAGTTCACCATTCAGAGGTCTATCAATTTTTTCAAAGAGTCGTGAGCCATAATCGCGGCGCATAATTCTTGAACCAATTGGTGTAGTGAGAATATTTATGATTGCTTGCTTGATGTGAGAAATTTCTGATATTGCTTTGCCATTGCTAATATTCATATTGCCTTAACTTTTGATGACCCTGAAATTATCGGCCATTCGCCAGCAGAAGAACCGGAATCTATTTTTACTTTATCACCAACTCTTGCAATTGCTTTGCCATTAGCACCTCCTAGATTTACTCCGCCGGCAAATAAAATACTGCCTGCGGCTTTAATGGTTGCATTTCCTTTAATATCTAAATCAAAATTTCCATTGCTGTTATCAAAGGAAATTTTTGACCCATCTTTGAAAATTATAGTTTGAATATTTTCTGAATTTGCTGGTGCATTATTGCGATAAATTGAAGGTAAAATTATACCTTGATCCAACTCTCCTCCTGGAGATAAAACCATTACTTGCTCGTCAATTTCAGGTGGATTCCAATTTTTATTATTGCCACTATTTGCAGTTATCCATGGCAGCCAATCAGTCTCAAGATTGCCGATTTTTACGCGTGCCAGCGCTTTTTCATGATCAATTGAGAAAATAGTGCCAAGACGAATAATATTTGCTATACGCCTTCCCAAATCGTTTAAATTAAATCCATCTTTTTCATCAAACATCATTCTTCTTTGATTTTTTATTCTCCAAAAGTAGGCGGTGAATTTTTAGCGCTTTGCCATTTGTTAACAAAGGAACTGCGATTTTTTCACTTAATTCATAAATTTGTCCTTTCTGATATTCGAGATAATCAGAAGTCATTTTAATTTTAATTGTTTCTGCCATTTTATTTATAATAAATGATTGAGTAGTTAAGTCTTACAGCGCCATATATTTTGCTGCCTTCAATTGAACAATCCATTTCGGTTGATTTAAGTTTTAAAACGTCTGATTTTCTTTTTTGCATTTCAAAATCTTCAAAAGCAGATTCTATCTGCAAAGCCATTCTATCTAATAACTCATCAAGATTCTCATCTCCTAAAACAACTGCTTCAATAGCAACATCAAGATCGCGCTTAGTAGCACCAAAACCATCAGATGCAAATTTTTCTTCCAACACATTTTCATTTTTTGCATAAACTAAAATTGCTGGTAAAAGATTATCAAAAAGTGGTTTGGTTCTGTTGCCAAAAACTCTATCTTGTGCATCAGTTTTATTTTTAAGGTGACAAACCAAAGCTTCTCTTATTTCCAGGCGCGGATGATTCATGTAATACCAATTTTTTACTTCCTATGATATGATGTTGAATATCAATTATTTGATAACGCAAGTTCTTTATTTCGATAAGATCTCCTTGAAATGCTTGAGGATATGATTTTGGCATATTCACATCTCGTATAAATAAAACTATTTCATTGGAACTTATGTCTGCTTCAGAGGAGTTAGTGTTAACTTCTTTGTAGTTACGATGAAAATCTCCAGCGATTGTAAATGGTGAAAAGTTTTGATTTGACGGAATATAAACTGCCTGCTGGCCAAATATTTCAAGGCACGGGCGATTTATAAAATTATCAAAGTCAAACATTTGCTAATTTACGTTATCAGTTTCAGGCTTTCTTTTATTGTGTTCGTTATCTCCTTGATTATCTGTTTGGTTTTTTGCCAAAAGTTCTGAAAGTAATTTTTCTGCTTCATCTTTTTTGATCGGTTTTGAAGTTAATAAATTTTTGTCTGAGTCAAAGACATTATATTTCCCAAAATTTGTACGTTGGATGCAGGGATATTCTGTTGGCACTTCAGTCTTATTTTCTGATTTTTTATCAGAAATTTCTTTTAAATTTTCTAAAAGAGTTTTTGTTAAATTTTCAGACAAGAGAGTAATTTTTTCTCCTTGCTTAAACTGCACAGGTTCAAGCACTTCAAAAATATCTTTGCTTTTATTTCTTAAAGAAGTTGATCTGCTTTCCGCCTGATTTTTTGAAAGTCTAAGCTCAGTGCCAATGCCAATAGTTATTTGTTTTCCTGTTACTTCATAAGTTTGCATGATTACTCGCCATTAAGATTTAATTAACTTGGTCAAACAGGCATGTTGCCAATATCCGTAACCAACATTTCTCCAGGTATCAACACCATATTCATGCTTATCATATCTGAATTCCAACTCAGAACCTTCAGCAATTGCTTTTAATTTTACTCCTTCTTCTTCCTGACGAATGAAAGGTTTAATAGCGCTATCAGTTCTGAAAACAGCGAACTTATCATCCCATGGAAGACGTGGATTTTGCGCCACAGAAATGTCTAACTCATTTAAAATTTTGATTGTATTCGTGCTACCGCCAACAGTTAAAGGAGTTGCAATTGCCGCCTTAGCAATATGCCACATTGAAGTTGGAACCATCACTAAAAACTGACTGGCATTTTCATTCATCGCTTCGCCTTGATCATCTTTGAATGAAAGAATTTGTTGAATGGTTTTTAGAACCGCTAAACGAAATGCTGCTTCACTTGGGCTTGAGGCAATACCAACTTTACCGCTGTCAATTTGCTCTATGAATTCTGCAAGATCGAGTTGTAATTTATTACTTTGAATTCCGCTTTTTCCTTCAGCATGATCATTATCAAAATAATATTGTCCGTCATAGCAAACAGTGCTTTCACCATTGATAATTAACTTGGATAAAATTTGCGCCCAATGTGAATTAGTTCGATCTGCAAATTCATTTATTCTTGCAACAATTTGACCGGTTTTATCACGCCTTAAATCTTTAACATTTATTTCAAGTGTGCCTTCAAAATGTTTATTTTCAATTGTAAGACCGTTAACTGAAAATCCTTTAGCTTGTCTGCCACCAATCCACTCACGCATAACAGGAACTTGTCCTAGCCATTTGTAAGTTTCGCTTTCTTGATCGGAAGTAAAGTAATTTGAAATTGCTTCAATCCAATCCATGCCAGTTTTTTGCTCAAGGCGTTTATAGTAAAGGCCAATAATAGCCCTTGATGATAATTCGTTTAAAGACATAGTTTTTTTATTAATTGTTAGAAAATTCTAAGAGAAGGATGCTGCATCAAATTCGACAATGGCAATGCCACCTGAATCTATGCGTGAAATTTTTCCTATATAAACTGTACCTTCTTCAGATAAGGTGAATGTGTTGTCATCGCTTGCGTAAACTGATTTTTTAATATCAGCTAAAGTTATTCCGGAAATTTCAATTAAGATTGCACCTCGCTTGCGAAGTCGAATATTTTTTACACCATCTCCACCGCTGAAATTGTTGGAATTATCCTCTGCAAAACCAACAAATTTATCTCCATTTTGAAGTGGTTTTGCATATCCGGATGAGTTAATTCCAACTGCGGCTCCTTCGTAAATTATTGCACCTCCTTTTACTGGAAGTTGATTAATATCTCCTGATTCGTAGGTGCGTCTTATATCTGCTGTTAATGCTGTCATGGTTTACCTCTTTAAAATTTTTACCTGATTATTTTCACTCGCTTTTTTGAAAGCTAAGAATGATTCGAAATCATTTCCAAATTCAGACCTGAGCTTGGAATCATTTTGCCACTCGGATTTTGCTTGATCTTCAAGAGGAGCGTCCTTATCTATTTTTGTTTTATTTGAAGAGGTGTTTTCAAAGCTGGGATCAACTTTTGGCATTTCTTTTTCTGCTTCTTTTTGTGATTCGAGATATTTTGTACCTCGTTGCTTTTCTCGCGCGATAATTTGCAGAGCAAGTTTATCTGCTGTCATATCTTTATCTTGTTTTGCTTTTGTAACCAGATCTTCATGGCCAGGAAGAGAAGCATCTTCAATTGCTAAAATTCTTTTTCTTTCTGCTTCAATGCCTTCTGCAAATCCAGCTTTAAAAGAGCTATCTTTTATTTCACTTTTAATTTTATCAGAATTTTCTTTTGCTAATTTTTCAGCAATATCAGGAAATTCTGATTTAATAAAATCTGCTGTAACTGCAGACCTTTCGATTGTTTCTTTAGACATAAAATTGATTTTTTTATTCGTTGAAATTTGTTGATTTAATTCACTTAAGATTTCTTCGTAAGTTCCAAGAGAATCTGCCATGCCGCATGCGACTGCGTTCTTACCTATTAAAACACCACCTTGTCCGAAATCATTTTTTACTGTGTTAATGCTTACGTTTCTGTATTTGGCAACTGCTTCAATAAATTGCGCTTCAATATCATTGAGTTCGCGTTTTATCTCGGAAATTCCTTCTTCCGTTCTTGGATCAGGTCGCTTTTGTTTTGCATTACTTGAAACAATTTCGATATTTTTATAACCTTCAGAATCGGGCTGTTCCTGAACCGGAATTGTTGTTACAACTCCAATACTTCCAAGTAACGCAGATGGATTTGCAATAATCTTTTCAGTTGCAGAAGCAATCCAATAAGCTGCTGATGAGCAATTTCTTCCAACATAACTCCAGATTGGTTTTTTGCCTCGTGCTTTAAAAATAGCATCAGCCATTTCTTGCGGACCTAAAGCAACTCCACCTGGTGAATCAATGTCGAATAGAATTGCTTTTACCTGATCATCGTTAAGCGCAGTTTGAAAATCTTTTGCCAAATCTGACAAAGCAGTTCCACCCAGAAAAAAAGTAAAAATATCGCTTCTTGCAGTAATTGGGCCATATAGCGGAATGATTGCAGTGCCATCGCGAATTAAAACTGATCTTGTGTTATTCAGTTTTCTTTCTGACTGGAAAGAAATAGATTTGATTTCTTCCAAGCAATAAAAGCTCTTTAAAATATCAGGTTCAATCGCCCAATATTTAGCAATTTTTAAAATATCGTTCATTTGATTAGGTTGATTTCACCAGGGGTGGTGAAATTTTTTTCAGGAGGATGTTTGAGTTAATTCTTTTGGAATAATTCCGGCTTCTTGTTTCAGTTTATATTCTTTAAGAATTTGTGGATATTTACGTTCGAAATCTCCACCGGTTAAAATTGATGTTTCCTCGGCAAGAGTACTAACACCAATTTCAATTCTTGTTTGTGCAGCTCTAACTTCTTTTAACTGATCAATTTGTCCTCTTGGTGGTCCAATCCATTCAGCACCTAAGTAGGCACTTCTTATTGTTGGATTAGCAAAAAAATTTGGTGCGTTTAATTCTCCTTTAGCAATCGCCTCAGTAATTACCATTTCATAAATCGGCTGGCATAATTGAGTTGCTAACCATTTGCGCCTGCTTGAGAAAAATTTCCATGCTTCAACTAAAGCTGCTTGTGCTGCAGAATAGCTGGCTGTGAAATGTTTAATTAAAATTTCAAATGGCAATTCAAGCGCTACACCGATTTGGCGAAGCACAGCTTGCACAAAAGGATCAAAGGCTTGATTCGGTCTTTTCGGATCGGCGATATCAATGTTTTCGCCTGGCTGCAAATCAAGAATTGCGCCTGGTCCGAGTTTGTAATCTCCATCATCTCTACCGCCACCTTCAGGAGGAGTCATTGGTGCAAGTCCTTCTTCATCTTCTGATTTTACAAAAACAGTAAACATCGCCGAAACTACGGCAGCCATAATTTCTGCTTCGGTGTAGCGATCTAATTGTTTTAGACTTTCAATTACTGGCGCTAAATATGGAACGCCGCGAGTAAGTCCTGGTCTGTTGCGACTAAAAATATGAAAGACCTGACGATTTCCATATTTGTCAAAAGCCGGAATTTTGACGAATTTTTTTTCTTTTTGGTTTTGAAAATCAGTCGGATGTTGATTGCAAACTGAGTAAGAAATCGGTGCGCCATCAGAATCCATTTCAACACCGCCAGCAAGAGTTGTTGTGTCAGATTTAAAATCAGTATTAGCAACTCGATCTGCTTCTACAATTTGCAGAGCAAGATTGATGTTTCTGTTTGGTCGCTCGACGTAACGCTTAAGAATGAAAACATCACCGCTTTCAAGAACAGAACGCAAAACTAAATTTTGAATTTCGCTAAAAGTTTGGCAGCGAGTAATGTCGCAATCCTGATTCTCAGACCAGTTGCGAAATATCCGTTCAGCATTTCTTTCAAAAGCATCAAATTCATCTTCGCTTTTGAAGTAATCTTTAAGCACATCGCGATCTAAGTGCGACTGAACTTTAAGACCAGTTCCAACAACATTTGTGACGACAGTATTTACTGCACCACACGCAAGCGGAGCATTACGAACTAAATCGCGCGATCTTTGACGAAGCTCTGGTAAATCAGGAAGAGTCACATTGTCAGCAGAGCCATCAGTTGCATTCCAACTTGAGGTTTGTCGGCGATCGCGTCTTGCGCCAGTATAACCACCAGCAATTGCCAATCTGGTTCTTGCTTCAAACCTTCTTAATCCAGCTTGAGGGTTTAAGTAAGAGATGGTTTTGTCTAACCAGCTTTCAGAAATTTTTGGAAATTTTCTCATACTGGCGTAACACCTCTAACTCTGATTCCACCGCGATTTTTTCTTTTGATCTGCACCAATAATCTTTTTTCGCGTTGCTCAAGATTAGCAAGATCAGCTTTTCTAACTTTCTGTCCGTTATACCACGCTTCCTGTGCATTGGTTAAAATATCAGAGATTGCTTGTTGTACTTCACTTAATTGTTCTTCAAGAGTTCTCATTTTTTAAGGGTACGGATGAAAAGTCGGACTGGTTAAAAAATTCCTTTGCTTCTTACTTTTCTAACGCGTTGGTAAATTGGTTGAGTAGTTTGTTGAATATTTTGAATCTGTTTATTTTCTGATCTAAGCGGAATTTCTTTTAGCTGTTGATGAATTTTATTTAGATCAAACTTCCAGTTACGAATAAGCCCACGCAGAGCAGCAAAAGCATAAACTCTACAATCAAGTGCTTCAGTTTTTGCTCCTTCACGGCGCGGTATCCATTCTCTTACTGGTCTGCCTTTGACATATTTGGTTTTAACAATTTCAGAAGTAATTTGAGTAAACCATTCAGCATCGCGTTCCATTGGAAAGTGCCAGTAACCAGCACCTTCTTCAGCAATGCGTAACCTTTGCATTAAAGTTTCCTTAGCATCGTTAACACCAATTACATAAACCGGTTTTTTTAATCTTTTATTTTGACTGGCGCGAGGTGGCCAAATTGGAACTCCAGCTCCACTTGAACTTCCTTTTATTGCAAAAACTTTTTTATGTTTTCTAGTATCGCAATAATTGATAACATGATCGGTATAGTGACCGCCGCTATCAATGCAGGTTGCTGCAATTGAAAAATTCGGTAGTTCTCTTTGATGCTCAAAAGTTGTTTCTAAAATTTTGTCGAGATCATTCCAAAGATGCGGAGTTGAGGGGTCGCCGTAAATCACCTGATAATCAAGTGACCAACTTTCTTCATCTTTTCCCCAACCAACAATTTCGATCTCAAGACGATTGTCTTGCACGTCAACACCAGCAGTGATGAGAACAATATTTTTGCAAATTCTAGTACCAAAATTTTCACGACGCTTCATTAATCCGCTTGGATCAATAACTTCACCAGCCATGTCCTCCCAAGTTTCGGCAAGTTTTGTGTTTGTCCAAACTTGAAGCCTTGGCGGGTCTTTGTGAACCTCGCAAAATTCCTGTGCGATATTGCCAAAACTTGTCCAGCCATGAGGGCTGTAAAGTGATGACAAATGAAAGGAAATCGTTTTGCTGTTAGCATTTGGGCTAGTTGCTACCCATTTACCTTTCCGTAAAATTTCTGCTTTCTGATAATCTTCCCAAACTGATCCGCATTTTTCGCAAGCGTAATAAGCAGATTCCGGCTTTCCTTTTGGCCATTTAACTTGTGACCACTTAAGAATTTGAAATTCACCGCAATCAGGGCATGGCACGAAGTAATAACGCTGATCACCTTCCAAAAATGCCGTTTCAATTCGACTAAAATTTTTGATCGTTGGTGTTGAGATCATGAAAATTTTGCGATTGGAAAACGTTGCCGTTCTCTGAATTGCCAAATTTACAGGATCACCTTCGCCACCCGCATCATCTGGATAACCATCAACCTCATCAAGAAAGAGATAACGAATCGGCATCGAACGAAGACCAACGGCAGAATTAGCGCCGGTCATAACCAGAACACCGCCTGGAAATTCCTTCATCAAAATTGTATTGCCGCTATCTCTGGCGCGAGGGTCTTTTACTTTTTCTTTTAGTGCCGGACAATTTTCTATCGCCGGATCAATCCGCATTTTTGAAGTGCGCTTTGCCGTCTCAACTGTTGGATTTACGATTAACATTGGCCCTGGGGCGTGATGAATCACAAAACCCATCCAGTTATTACCGCATTCAGTCCCACCAATTTGCGCGCCTTTCATGAAGACAACTTTTTCGCAAGGATTTGATGGTGAAAGACAGTCCATAATTTCTTTCAAATATGGTGTTCTGTCAGTTCTCCATGCGCCAGGCTCTGAAGATGAAATGCTGCTTAAAACACGGTGATTATCTGCCCAACTTGATACTGTAAAATTAGGATCAGGCGTTAAGCCTGCGTGATGGTTTTGAAGATAAATATGTTCATAATTTTTCATTAACCTTGGAAAGTTCCTCAAGCGCTTTGATCAGCTCGGCTTTTAAAATTTCTTTCATCTCAAAAATATCAGTCTTGCCAACTAATTGCGGAATAACGCGGTCGGGGATATTTAAAATTCGATCACGCGTCATTCTTGCCGCGTTAAAAGCTATGATTTTTACTTCATCAACTGGAATTAATTTTTTTGACTCTTTCTCAAATTGTAATCTGAGTAGCTTCGCACCATAAGCCTCTTTAATCGCACGACTTTGTTGATAACTTGGTCCGTTTGCTGTGTTTGGTATAGAATTTTGGTTATAATCGGGCTTTTCTTCAGAAAATATTGCCTTTATCTGCGCCGGATCGGTGTTTTTACCCCATTCGCTATTAGCAATTTTAGGATTTATTTTGCCGGTTTTGCTTTTGCTGATTCTTCCTTGCCTGATTGCTTTTCTAACTGCCGCCTCGCTAACACCGCGATGTCTGGCATATCCTCTGATAGAGAGTTCCATGGTTATTTGTGTATTTCAAACTTTTTTAAAAATTGTGTAAAAAATCATCTTAATTGACTTGATAGTGATGCTTCGCGAAGCCATACTGATAGAGCCTTCATAAGGCTTTTATTAATCTCAAACGCGAGGAAATTATGCCTAAAAAAATTTCAAAATCAGTTGCTAAAAAAATAGTCAAAAAAGTGTCTGCCGAAGTTAAAGAAAATTCGTTCAAAGAAGCGCCGGTTAAAAAAATTCCAACAGCACGCCAAAATACAAAAAATTCCCAATTAATCGAAATGATAAAAGGAGCTGAAGGCGGAATTACTCTCAAACAAATCTGCGAAAAACTAACATGGCAACCACACACAGCCAGATCGGTAATTTCACGCTTAAATAAAAATCAGAATCTTGTAATTTTAAATCATAAATCAGCGAATGGAGATCGAGTTTACAAATTAACACAACAATAAAATTGGTGTAACACCTTGAAAGGGTTGAGCTTAATTCCTATATCAAAAGGCAAATTTAGCTCAACTATTTCAACATCAATTTAAACAAAACAATGCCATATCAAAAATACGAGCCAGCAATTGCTGATATTGTTAAAAAACATTTCGGGTTGGAAATGCACAACCATCGTCCGAGTTCATTTGGATATAGCTTTTTTTTCAGTAAACCAATACCAACCGAGGACAGAAAAAATAAGCGTTCTAGGATTTTAGAAGTTCATGTTTCACAAGAATTTGTGGAGGATAACGGAAGCATAAAAGACTTAGAGAGGCAACTTACAAAAGAATTAGCTTCTTACGATCCGGAGTCGGATCATTCATGGAATCAGTCCCCTCCAATCCATCAAATAAATATAAAATCTGCTTACTAAACCAACTTCTCAACTTCAGTAAGAAGCATAAGAGCTTGGTCTTTTTCTCGGCAGTCATTTTTAAATGCCCCGACTTTTCTTTTGGCAATTTCTACCGCATTTTTGCCGTGCTTTTCCACAAGTTCAGCTGCTTGGTTTTTTAATTTCTCGTTACTCAGATTTTCCGTCATTTTTTCTCTTAAAAATTTCATTAAAGCTTTTACCGGTTTCCAAAAGAATTGCCTCTTTACCGGTTAAATTTTGCCATCTTTTTACAATTACGTCGACATATTTACAATCGAGTTCAATCATTCTGCATCTGCGATTGGTTTGTTCAGATGCGATCAGTGTTGAACCTGAACCACCAAAACAATCCAAAATTATATCATCAGTTTTACTGGAATTAAGAATTGCACGCTTGCAAAGCTCAACCGGTTTCATTGTTGGGTGAAGATCATTCTTATTTGGTTTATTATAAAACCAAACATCACCTTGGTTGCGATCACCGCACCAGTAATGATCATTACTTTTTTTCCATCCGTAAAGAATAGGCTCATACTGTCTTTGATAATCACTTCCTCCAATAGTGAAATGATTCTTTGCCCAAATAATGAAAGTTGACCACTTGCCACCAGCATCAATAAAGGATTTTTGCAAAGTATGAAGCTCTGATGAACTCATGCAGATATAGCATGAGCCTTTAGTGATAGACAAAGCATTCTTACAAAAATCGAAAAGAAATTTGCTAAAATTTTCTCCGAGATTGTCGTTAAGAATTTTTGCATTATTGCCGCGCACTTTATCTTTCATGCTGTTGCCGTAATCCACATTGTAAGGTGGATCGGTAAAGAGCATATCAGCAAGTTCTTCGCCTAAAAGTGCCTGGTAAGTTTCTGTTTTACAGGAATCGCCGCAAATCAATTTATGTTTTCCTAAAATCCAAATATCTCCTGATTTTGAGATCGGCTTTTCTGTGGCTTCAGGAACTTCTTCAGTTTCTTGCTCTTCATCTTTGTCGTAAAGGTTTGAGAAAATTTTCTCTAATTCCTGATCTTCAAAACCAATTAAATCGAGATTAAAATTTTCTTCCTTAAGATCAGCCAGCTCACTTGCCAAAATTTCTTCATCCCATCCGGCATTCTCAGCAAGTTTGTTATCTGCGATGATGTAAGCCTTTTTTTGTGTTTCACTTAAGTGATCAAGAATAACAACAGGAACTTCTTTTAAGCCCAGCTTCTTTGCTGCCATTAATCTTCCGTGACCAGCAATTATTCCTTTTTCTTCATCAATCAAAACCGGATTAGTAAAACCAAACTCAATTATGCTAGCGGCAATTTGTGCTACTTGTGCTTCTGAATGCAGCCGTGCATTTTTGTTGTAAGGAATCAACTCATCAATTTTTTTAAGCTCGATGTGATCCGCCATCTTTGGTGAAAAATCATCCATGTAATTTTCTTAAAATTTTTACGCAAAAAAAATGCGTACCTAAAATTATTCAGGTACGCACCTTGCGAATGCTATTATTTATTGGTTTTGTCTAAAAAATTCTAACCGCTGCGAACCCTTTTAAAAATTCTATCGGTAAAAAAAGCACGGGGTCGCGCGTTACCCGCGAAAAAAGTGCGTCACAGTACCTTTTATTTGATATTTTACTGATTATGCAATAGAATCGCAGAGTAACTAAGACAGGTGTGTGCGACCACCAGTTGAAGGAGGTGGTGGGTTCGAATCTCACTACGGCATTTGGTATCTATTTCATTACTGTAATTTTGATAAATTTTATTAACTCAAAACCAATAAGAAATATGATAAATAATTTTAAACTAAGTCTTAAACCAAATTTAAAATCCAAAACAATGCTTAAAAAACTATTGAATACTTTCGCATCTGTTATCGGAGCTATGCTCCAAAAAATAGGTATCAATATGCTAGCAGGTTTGCTGCCTCCTTTAGTTATTTGTTCTTCTCTAAATTAACTCTTAGCTGTGCGTCAAAGCGATCTTTAACTGTATTTGTTGTTATCTCAATCATATCTAATCTCTTGTTGATGTCGGCGCTCTTACGCAAGAAGAAGAGAATTTTAAATTCCTTACCTTTGCGCTGTGCAATTACTTCCTGTCCTGCTTTTGTTTTAATCTTAAACGCATCACCTGCTAGATAAGACGATGGACTGTTTGAATCGCTCCTCTTCCTAATTTGACTTATTGCCTGATAAGAGGGGATTGCCAACCGTCCATCTTTTGCTTTCTTGATGCCACCAGTTTGCTGCAAGGCTGCAAAGGCAGCCATTGTATAAACCTCAGCAGTTAATTTTGTTTTTGTTGCTGGTTTAATTCTGACTGAGCTTTCAAAGCCGCCGTATTTTTTTCTGATAAAGAATTTTTCGCGGATGTTTTTTCTGACTGCTTCCTGACTTTGTTGTGCGATTTGTGTTAGTGTTTTTGCTACAGCAAATGGAATTTGTTTTGTGGCAATTTGCTTGATATCTTCCTTCGTTTTATCGTTAAATTGCAATTCAATAAGTGCCATTTTCTAAAAATGCTTCTTTTATCAATGCGTCTAGCTGACTTGTAAATATCCAAATATCGTCTCTATCATATCTTGTCCTAGAAAATCTTAATTTTTGTTTTATTCGATATATACAATGTTTTATCATTTTTGACTGAGAAGACTTCAGTAAAATCTTAGATTTTTCAAATTCTTGTTTGATATTTTCTATACAATTTAATCCGAACTCAACATTTGATCTAGAGAAGTGGTGGCTAGCATTGATTAATTTTTCTATCCGATATGAATAACCATTAAAAAAAACTCTGTCTATCATCATTTCTGTATCAAATTTATTAGGCACATTTTTAGATCATGAGAAAAATATAAGGCAAACAGCCCCTAAGTGTAAAGTGCTTTTTTTCAATGTCTGTATATAGGTAAATCTGGGTAATTCTGAGTAATAAATTTAATCGAATTTTTGTATTTTTTATTTGCAGTTACTCTCGAAAAACCAAAAGTTTTTTTGATAATATCCCACGGAATATTATTTGCTCTCATCCACACAATTTTTCTTTCCTCTGGAGTTTTAAGTAAATTCAACCATTCCATTGCTCTTTCCATTCTTGATATTGCATCAGGAGTTGCGCGCCACACTTTGCTTTTTTGATCCATTCGCATTATTTCTCTCTCGGTATAGATAATTTCAGGCCACGCATTGAAATAACCTTGCACTCTGACAGGTGGCATTTTCTTCAAGGTTCTTACCGCCTCTTTGAAAATTGCGATGATTTGTTCTTCGCTAAATCTTGTGTTTTCCATTTTTATTTCTCGGTTTTGATTTTTAAATTTGAGAGAAAACCATAGCTGATTACCTCCCCATATATACTTGGAGGGTTATTACCCTCCATAGTATATGGAGGGGGTGCAGGTTCTAAACTTGAAAAAAAGCTCCAAAGATAAGATGGAAGCAAGTTCGTGGAGATGAAAACTTGAAATTTTTTCTGAAACTTTTTTGAAAACTTGGAAACTTCATTCAGAGCTTGTTTAACAAGGGTTTGCAGATTTTTAATATTTTTCCAATTTTCCAATTTTGGAAACTTGGCGGAAACTTGTGCAGGAGTAAGGCGCAGACAAGTTTTTCCGAAAACTTGGAAACTTGCTGGAAACTTGATTTGGAATCTTGATTTTTTCATAACTGCACCTCGTCATCGCTAAGAATCCAGACTGCAGGATTTTCAACTGGAAGAACTGCTCCAGTCTTTGTGCATTTAAAATGGCTCGGAAGAATTGGTATTTCAGCGCCATCTTTATTTTTGAAAACCATCTGTTCCACGCATAAGATACCATATTTTGACTTAACCTGTTGCAGTGAAAGTTCCGACCAATTGCGTGTGAATTTTATGTGACCCTTAGTTGCTAAAACCGAAATTCTGTCATTGATGGTAGTCTTACATCCCAGTCCAGCTTCGTTTTCAAATCTTTCAGAAAATTGATTTGCTGTGTAAACTTTGCCTTTTAATGCTTCATCATAGATGAGTTGTAAAATGACATCAGCTTTACGAACTCTTTCAGCATCAAGTCTTTGACCATAATCTTGCTGAATTAATCTTTCTGAAAACGGATTTAACTCGGTCCATTTACCATCAACTTTTTCGACAATTTTTCTTGGAATTGCGCTGCCATTTCTAAGTTCAAAATAAAGATGAATTTTAGAATCCATTTCATCAGGACGATGCAAAATCAAACCAGTAGTGTAAAAACTTCTCAAACTTCCGGCACCGGAAAACGCTTGAAACGGATCGTCTTCTAAATCCTTCTTTTTGATTTTTTTTGTATGGTGACAAAGAATCACGCCCATGTCGGGATTGAGCATTGATCTCAATTTTTCCACTCTGTTTTGCAGGAAAAATAACATAGCATTATTGTCATTTTCTGATCCTTCAGCGCCGCCATCAAAAATATTGCGGATTGGGTCAATGCAAATGATGTCAGGAGGTTGATCAGGAAAATAATGTTTGATTGTACGGTAAGCAGATTCAACACCTTGATCATTTAAAATCATTTGAACTCGTGAGGTGATGATCAGATTCTGAGAAGATTTAAAAACTATTTCTTCCCCGATTTTTAATTTTTTGATACGCTCGCGAATATAGTGGTAACCGATCTCAGCTTGAAGATAAAAAATTTTAAGTGGCTTTGGTGGTTTTAATCCTAAAAAATTTTCACCGGCAGCAAGGTGGATTAAAAAATTGATCAGAAAATCACTTTTCCCGACTTTTGGCGCACCACCAATCAACATCATTCCAGCTGGAGTCAAAAGTCTTGGAGTTATCAAATCATCCGGCATCGGGCTATTGTCGGACAAGAAATCACTGATTGAATAACTTGGTAATTTTTCATCTACTCCTTTCGCAGCTTCAAGAAAATGGTGGATGTTAAAGTTTTCTTTTACTGCATCAGCGGCATCCCATTTTTCCGGTTTTTCTTTTGCAGGATTTGCAATTGATACAAAGGACGCAACTTTAACCAAATGCTGTGCGACTTTTTGTGCGTAGTCTTTTCCAGCATCATCATTATCAGGCCAAATTATTACTTCTTTGCCAATCAGCGGCGACCAATCAGTTTTGTTGATTGGCGCGTTTGCACCAAACATTGCGGTTGTTGCAGTGAGTCCATAAGCAATTAAACTGTCGGCAGATTTTTCACCTTCAACAAGAATAATTTTTTTTGCGGCGACTATTCCTGGAATGTTGTAAAGCGGTCGTGGATCAGGAGATTTAGCTTTGCGATTTTTCACATCCCAAACTCTGAATTCTTTTCCATCTTCAGTGTCGTAGCGATAAACGCAGGCGATCAGCTTATTGTTTTTATCAAAGTAATCCCACTTAGCAGTTGGTTTGCCGAGATCATCTGTAAAATTACGTTGAATAGTTTTTTGCTGAATTTCAGAAGAGACAGGATTGCCAAGCCACTGACTAATTTCGGCGAGAAGTTTGTTGAATTCTGATTTGTGATAATTTCCGACAAATTCCCAAAGCGTAAAAATATCTCCGCCTTTGTTTTCAGCAAAATCAAACCATTGTCCTTGCTTTTCACCGGCAAGTTGAACGATCAAACTTTTTCCTGCTTCGCCTTTGATGTTGCCAATGTGAAAGCAGTTATTTTTGATGTGACCATTTGGCAGAAGATAAAATAAAACATCTTCAATTCTGTTAAGTAGTGCTTTCCTGATCAATTCAACATCAATTTTTACATTCTCTTTTTGCTGATTATCGGCGTTGTTAAAATCTAGAGGTTGGTTCATACATTCAACCTCCAGCAACGCTGTTGCCAAGGACAGAATTTACACTCAAAGTGTGTTGAATCTGTTGCGATTCTTGGAAGTAATTCGTGAGCTTCAGTAGCGCATAAAATTTTTACTGCTCTATCACTACTTTTTTGTGCGAGTTCTTGATCAAAAGGAATTAACTCAAAATGAATTTCTGCGGTGTCTTTGTTAATCGCTGTGAAGAGAGCAGGATTTTTACAAATGCCTTCGATTTGGCTTTCCATGTAGGCTTGGTAAATTGCCACTTGCGCCGCATAAATTGGTTTTGAGATAACCAAACCTTTTTTAACAACATCTTTCCACGATTTGTCATTGAGTGATTTGCATTCCCAAAGCATCGGAAATTTGAACTCAAGATCTACTGGAGCATCAATAATAACACCATCAATATGACCTTTAACTTTGCCACCAGCGACAGTAAATCCGAATTGATTTCCGTTTTGTTTTTGTGTTACGAGATTAATTCCAGCAAGCCTCAACCACTTAATCATCAATTCTTCAAACACATGTCCTGCTTGAAAAATTCTTAAAATTTTTCCGCTGAAATTCTGATCTTCATCTTTGGGCGTTTCGGTATATTCAAACTGCAAAGCACGATCACAAGATACGCCCAGCCTTGATGCGCCGAGATAATCACGAGGAGTTTGTTTCGATTGTTCTACTGTCAGCGCTTTGTCGATCAGCAGATTTATTTTTTCTGAAATTTTTGGTCGGTGATTAAAATCTAACATGGCACCTCCAACATTTCTGTTTCGGTTTCTTTGCTTTGCATAAAGTCAAAATAAGCACCAAGTGCCACTTCAATTAAACACAAAACTTCTTCTCTTGAATAACTTGAGAGTGGACGATCCATGCCAATTTCTGTTACATATTCACCGACTGGTTTTAATGCAGATTCAATGGCTTCTTTTTCGTTTTTGGTTAGGTCTATCATATTTTTTTCTTTATAATTTTTGCTAAAAATTTCCTGACATCTCATAGAGCAAAAGTGCTTCATCATTTTGCGATTTCTTGGATCGCCAGCGCGCAGCGGAGGAGGAATAAAACCAAAACCACCAGCTTCTCTTTTGCAGATAAAACAAACTCTCATGTGCTACCTCCCACATGTCTTTTGGCATCAGCCTCGAACAGCAATTTCTGGATGGAGATTTTGTTGAAGTAGAATTTTAGAAGATTGGCGGCTTTATATTTCGTGATGCTGTAGTCGTTGCGATATTGATGAGGTAAGCATTGTAACTGCCTTGTTGATGCAGTTTGTTTTAGCCAACTTTTTGATTTGTGTGCGTTATCAGCAGTTTCATTTTCGTTGAGAAAATCATCAGCTTGCGCGAGGCAAATTTCTTGAGATCCAAAGCTCAAAATTTTAATTCCAAACTCAGTTCCACCAAGTGAATACCAGTGATCGTTTAAGAAAAATATTCCAGCAAAGGCGTTAAATCCTGAAGCCATCAAAGCAGCACCATCACCAAAAATATCACACCATTCAAAGTTTGATCTTTGTGTCAGCAGATCAATTTCCGACATGGTAAATCCAGACAATTCGCCGATCGATGGGGCATCTTCTTCTTTTGTGAAAAACTCGTAATCACAGAGTGGACAAGTGTTTGATGCCGAAGGAATAAGCATCGAGCATGAAGGGCATTCTTTTTGGAATCTTGGATCAGGTTTCTTTTTCGTTTGTTGTGCCTTCTCAAGATCAACATCAACTTCAAGAGAACCGTGTATTAGGCTTGAAGTTCCAAAATCTAAAATGATGCAATCTTCTTTGACGACTTCTGGATAAAGATCAGAATCAACTACGCGAAGTCCGCGCCCGATCATTTGAATCATCGTGGATTTAAATGAAGAGGGACGAAGCAGAATAACACATGAAGTTGGTTGATAATCCCACCCCTCAGTAAGCACAGCCACATTGACGATCACCTGTGCATCGCCTTGTTCAAATTCAGCTAAAACATTTTTTCTTTCTGCATCGCTTAAATCACCGCTGATAAAAACTGTTTTGACTGAGTGGTTGTTAAAAATTTCTGCAACCGATTTGGCGTGAGCGACAGTTGAACAAAAAATTACAGTCTTGCGATTTCCCGCGAGTTCCTGCCATTTAACAAAAACTTCTTCAATGATCGGAAGTTTGTTCATGATTTTTTCAACTGCACCCATGTCAAAATCACCAGCGGTTTTTTTGACTTTTTTCAGTTCATTTTGTGTACCAACATCAATGATGTAAGTGTGTGGACGCACCAAATGACCAGATGCAACCAACTCAGAAATTTTAATCTGATCAGCAACATTGGAAAAAATAGCACCTAAATTTTTTTTATCGCCGCGACTTGGTGTGGCAGTTACGCCGTAAATTAGAACAGACGGATTTTTATCTTTTACTTCTTTGACGATATTGCGATAGCTGGAGGAAACGCAGTGGTGTCCTTCATCAATTGCCAAAATATCAATTGCCGGAATCAGACTTAAATTTTCTTTGCGCGATAAGGTTTGCACCATCGCGAAAACTGCCTGACCAGCAAAAGATTTGGTCTTGGCATCAAAAATAGAAGTGCTTACCCCTGGATTTATTCGCAAAAACTTTTCCTGATTTTGTGAAGTTAATTCATCACGATGGGCAAGAATTAAAGCTTTGCTTTTAGTTTTAAGGAACTCACCAACAACGGCAGAAAACATGAGTGTTTTTCCTGCACCTGTTGGCGCAATGCCAAGAGTGTTACCATGCTTTTCTAGAGCAGTAACACTTCGGCACACAAACTCCTGTTGTCTTTTGCGAAGAATCATGGTCGTATCTCAATCTATCTGGCCCAGGCCGGACGATTGTTGGTATTACTCGCTGTGGCTTTTGCTGCCACCGATACAACATTTCCCATAATTGCTTGATAATCCTTATGATCAGGAGTTATCGCAAAACGAATTTCATTTTTTAATTCTTCATTTTGATCTTTTTTGATTGTGATTTTGGCAACAAACTCGATGCCATCGAGGTCAGCAAAACCATTAATTTTTCTAGCATTTTGTGCTTGAGATGAGTTGTCATTTTCAGAAACTCCACGAGCAGAATTAAGAATCGCTTTAATGAATGAACGACCTATATTTTCCCATTCTGGTCCCTTATTGCTGAAAAGTCCGATTAATCCCCAAACTTTACGTTTAGCATATTCACCTTCAAGAATGACAAATTCACATGATAAATAAATTGAACCAGTTTTATCATTCTTTGTTGCATAACCACCAATCCAGCCTTGGCTTTGATCGTCATAGCCACCTGGCTTAATTGACATTCTAACTTTAGCCAGAGTGTTGTTCGGGATGAGATCAAAATTTGATTGGTTTTCGCTGTTGTTAAAATCCATAGACATAATTACTCCTTCTTATTTTTAATTATTGTTAAAATTTAAATGTTCGTTGATTGGCTTTGCTGCTGAGCGTATTTTTTCCATCAATCGTCCAAGATGAGGTTCTTCAATTGCTTCAAGTCTTCGTGAACGATCTTTAGCCGGATAACCAAATTGGTTGATCGTTTGACAAATGAAGGCACGGAAAGATTTACCTTTATCTTCAAGTTGAATCTCAGCCATTGTGATCACTTGATCAACAATGCCTGGCAGCTCCAATCCGGTTTTGCTTCCTTCAATTTGTGGCTGGAAATATTTGCGGTTAAAATCATCAAGCTTTTCATCGAGGATCCCGACAAACCAAATGTTCTTAGCGCGCGTGTGTTGAAGATGAGTGAGCCATCCGATCATTTCGCGACCATGTAAACCATAAGCTCCGCGAGTATCCGGCTTTCCCGACTTCTCGCTAAAGCTTTCAGGTTGTCCTTGGCAATATCCAAAACACAAACGACCAGCGACTGTTATGCTGTCGATGAAAATTGTGTCGTATTTATCAAGGATTGAGGGCTCACCGAACTTTTGACAAACTTCGTCATAGTGCGCTTGAGAGAATTTTTGATCAGGGCGAAGCGCGCGGTTTGGTCCGCCGATGAAAACTGCAAAGTCGCAACATTCTTGCCATGTTTTTGGTCTGATTGTGTCACCTTGCCAGCCTTCAACTGCCAAGTCGCCAGCTTCAAGATCAAAGAAAAGAGTGGTTTTTGGGTCTAAAGTCCAAAGCAAAGAAGTTTTTCCGATGCCGGATTTTCCAAAGATGCAGCCTTTGATTCCTTTGGTTTCTTTTAAGCGTTCATCAGCACTAATAATTGGAAGACTACTCATGGTTGCCTCCTTCAGCTAGTAACTGAATCTTAAAAGTTTCTGCACCAGTTTTTAGAAGACGCGCCGGTTTAAAAATATTTTTTATATGTTCTGGCCAAGCAGTGTATTTGGTTTCAGAAATTTTGTAGGAGGTTTCGACATATTCATCAGGATTGTCGCCATGCCTTCTGATAGCAGTTACAACATCTTTTAATCTATCCTGATTCCATTCAACTTTTTTTGCCAAAACAGAAGTGATTTTGTAATCACCATCTGTAAAATTGACTGTACCGGTATCCTTAGAATCAAGTTTGCGAAGGTTGGAAGCAATATCGCGATATTTAAAAGCAATAGTGTTATCCATCCATTCCTTAAGCATTTTTGCTTTCTGCAAATGCTGTGCTGCTTGTTCCTGAAGCGATAATAATTCTTCCGGAGATAGTTTTGATAAAGTTCCAACCGGAATATTTGGAACTTGTGCTAATGTAATTTTATCCTTCATGACGCACCTCCTGAGCTTTTGATTTTTTATCAAGAGAGCCTTCATCCTCATATTTCTTAATAGCAGCTTCGGAATATCTAACTCTGCCACCAAATTTAACATATTCAGGACCATCGCCACTAGCGCGCCAGCGCTGCAATGTTTTTTCAGAAATACCCCATTTTTTGGCGACATATTTCTCGGAGTGATAATTTTCTTTTGTCATTTGTGCTTTGCGTTAATTGATAAAAATCCAAATCAATTAGAACCAAAAATGGTCACTGATTTGACTTGCACAAAGTTAGAGAGTGGGGGGTATAAAAATCGGTATAGCTATGGTATGAAAAGCGGTATGATTTTGATTTTGTTAGGGAGTTTTTAAGAAATGAGAATCTGAGTCTAGATATTGAGCCAGTAATATCCTTTTTTGTCGTTCTGTAAAATGTTATGGCGAATATTTTTTGAATCTGGACTTCTGAATAATGTTTTTAATTCTGTACTACTTTCAGTGACTTCTACCATTATTTCATCTTTATGTACTGGCTTTCTTGCTTTGTGTAAATATTCCAAAACATCCGCCTCTTGTTTGGTAAATCTGAAATACTCACCATTAAAACAAGCACTGCGATAACCAATTGTAAAACCATCTTTTGATGTTTTAAATACTGCGGATTTCAGAGCGCCTTTATCAATATGAAAATTTTTCTTGTTAACAGAGAGGCAATTTTTGAGGGAAATGATTTTATTGCCGGCAATCTTTGAATTGAAGTAACTCGGAATATCGTTGCAGCTAGTCAGGATTAAACCCTGAAAAGTCGATTTTCTTTTTATAAGCACCTTTTTAATCTTATCAAAAATCTCTTCTTGTCTAATTTTTCTAGCAAAAAAAACTGGCACTTCAATATCAAGATTAGCAACGCCAATACCCCACAACAAATTTGGCAAAATTTCTTCACAGTCTTTATCAGAAATACCAAAATCATTGCCGATATTTCTTACAATCCAGTCTAGCCTTAAATTATATTTCGTGAAATTTTCAAAAGAGACAGGAACAAATTTATTATTTTGGTCAAAATAACCAGGCTGGTTATTCCTGAAACATAAATTTTCAGCATCTCCATTTTTGTTAATGCAATAATCAAGACTATCTGTGGTAAATGCTCCATGAGCTACAAGGTTAGTCATCTCATCAGCAAAATGATTAGCTATTCGATGTGTTATTGAGGGGCTATCATTTTCACATATTTCACAAGCGAACAGAAAGGATTTTCTAGAGACTTGATTGCTTATTGTAGCAGTCATTTCGAGGACGAAGTTTATTAACTACTAAACACGATCATTCATATATTTCGCGCCTCTAATAGTCCCCAAGATTCTAAATATTTGCTAATCACAGGATGATTAATAGTGGTTTTGATATTGCTAAAATATTTTATTTTAACCGGTATCGTATTTTTCTTTTTGTTTAAAAATCCTTCGTAAAATACAATATCAATACTGATTTCTTTTACAGCAATACAACTGGTAGAAATGTTCTTTGCTTTAATTGCATCAAATATGACTTTTTTGTTATCGTTAACAGCAAAAGAAAAATCATAACTTTCACAAGGTGAAACCACTGTAACATCTTTAATTTTTACATCTTTGATTCCATCTTTTGGATCTGTAGAAAATTTAAAATCATCAATCAATTTTTCAAAATTTTGTGAGATGTTGAAAGATTTTCTAAATAAAACTTCATTATTATTCATTGTGATACTATATTACTTGATAATAAGTCCCCGAACCGATCCTTTGGGAGGGCATAATACGCATTGGACTTGATTCTTACCACATAAATCAAGTTTTTTAAAACTTTTGTGGAAAATAGTGTATCATTTTAAGACAATTACAGATGAAATCCGGTGATAAAAGAAGACATGGAGGATATAGAACTGGCGCAGGAAGAAAGCCGGAAGTAGGTAAAACAAAATCTAGGCGCATCCCTGAAGAAATTACAGTTGAAGACATTAAACTGTTAACTGCATATAAAAGGCATGAACTTCCATTTTATGAGATGACCCCTGAAAACGGAGTTCCATCAATTATCAGTAAAGAAAATTTTGAAAGCTGCAAGCCTGAAGAAAATTTATTGGTTAATGACATCCAAAACCACTTTTTTGTTAAAATGGCTGGATGTGAATTAAGAGAAGAAGGCATTTTAGAAAATGACCTTTTGCTGGTTAATCAAACAAAAAATCTTCAAGACAATAACATCGTAATTGCAACATCTGACACTGGTAAAGCCGTTATAAAAAAACTAGTCAAAGAAGGTGATAAAATTAAGCTAACTTGCAGTAATGATAATTGCCCCGACATTGAAATTGATGACAACTCTCTTGATAGAATTTGGGGAGTGGTGACAAGGGTTATTAGAGACTATACTCCCGCTACTGCTTAAAGCTTTCACAACAAAAACTGTATATTATTAAAATGCTATGAAACTAAATTTTTGGTATATCGATGTTTTTTCCAATCAAAGATTCAAAGGCAATCCTGCTGCTGTGTTTTTTGATGCCGATGGTTTGGATGAAAAAATTATGGCACAAATCGCCAATGAATTAAATCTTTCTGAAACGGTATTTTTATTAAAACCAACTGATAAAACTGCCACTTATAAAGCCAGAATTTTTACTCCAAAAACTGAATTGCCATTTGCCGGACACCCTACGATTGCGGCCTCTTTTGCCTATAAAAGTTTTCATAATTTTGCTGGTGATAAATTGATTCAAGAATGTGGTGCAGGATTAATTAAGATTAAAAAAGATAATGAGATTTTTTTTGTAACGCAAAAAGATCCTGATTTTACAGAGCTTCATTATGGCAAAAAAGAAATTGCAGAAATGGTTGCGCTTGAAGAAAAAGATATTGCTGATTTCCAAATTGAAAAAATTTCCACCGGAATTCCTTGGGCAGTTATTATGCTTAATTCTTCAAAAGCTGTAGGAAATGCAAATCCAAATCATGAAAAAATTTTGAATTTTTCAAAAAAAGAAAATTTGGTTGGTTTGCAAATTTTTGCTAAAAATGATGATGCAAAAGCCGATATTCACATAAGAACTTTTTGTCCAATTGTTGGAGTTTATGAAGATCCGGCTTGTGGTTCTGGCAATGGCTGTGTAGCTTCTTATATTGCCAAACACAGTATCCTTGAGAAATCAAATTATATTGCTAGTCAAGGTCGGGAGTTAGGGCGTGAAAGTGCAATTTATGCCTCTTTTGAAAAAATTAATGGTAAAATACAAAATATTAAAATTGGTGGAGGCGCTGTGAAAGTGCTTGAAGGAACAATTAATGTCTGAATACAAGTTTAAGTTATATGCTTTTGCTTACTATACTTTATGTTGTTAAGAAATTTTAAAAAATGGATACCTTAAAAATTGATAATCATAAAGCAGTTCAAACAATTGCCCGCAAGGTTCTTAACGATATCAAAGAATTTATTCGTGAAGGAGTAAGCGAAAAAGAAATAGCCTATCAATGTATTTATTTACTGCAAAAATCAGGAATTACAGATTGCTGGTATCACAATGTTCCAGCCTTTGTTTTGGTTGGTGATAGAACTATTTTATCAATCTCTGGTCGCAATTATTTTCCAACTGACACAAAAGTAAAAAATAGTGATTTAGTAACTATAGATTTAAGCCCAAAAGCAGGAGAATTCTGGGGTGATTGTGCTAGATCTTTTATTGTTGAATCTGGAAAAGTTGCAGATTTTTCTAGTAATACAGAATTAAATGATGGAATCAAGGCACAGCAGCATTTGCATCAATTGATGAAGAGAATTATTAAGCCAGAAATGGAGTTGGAAGAATTATTTATTTTAATCAATCAGGAAATAAAAAATCTTGGCTATATAAACCTTGATTTTCGTGGTAATTTAGGTCACAGCATTGAAAAAGAAGCTAGCGCTCGTCGCTATATTGAAGCAAATAATAAAATTAAATTTTCTGAATTATCTTTATTCACTTTTGAACCACATATTGCCAAAGCAAATAGCAAATACGGATTTAAACATGAAAATATTTACTATTTTGAAAATGGAAAAATTAATGCACTGTAAAATGTCAACTTTTTTAACTAATTACCAATTGAATTAGTATGGATTTTGAAAAAATAATTTTTAGAAAAGCTTTTGAAGCAGATTTGCCAAGGGTTATTGAGATGCTACAAAATGATATTCTCGGCAAAGACAGAGAGCTTAGCAATCATTTTTCTAACTACAAAAAAGCCTTTGATGAAATTATGGCAGATAAAAATAATTTCTTGATGGTCATCGAGTTAGAAAAAGAAGTCATTGGAACTTGCCATTTAACCATTATGCCTTCTTTAACCCTGCAAGGCTCAAAACGCATGAATATTGAAGCGGTAAGAGTAGATGAAAAATTTAGCGGACAAGGAATTGGCTCATGGATGATGCAAAAAGCAATTGAATTTGCTAAAAATAACGAAGTTAAAATTGTGCAATTAACTACTAACAAAAAACGTTTAGATGCCCATAGATTTTATGAAAGGTTGGGTTTTGAAAAAACTCATGAAGGTATGAAATTAAAAATCTAAACTATGACTGAAATTAATTTAGAACTAGCAAAAACCCTTATTAACCAACAATTTCTGCAATATTCTAATCTCGAAATAAAACCAGTTGATAATCAAGGTCATGATAATAGAACATTTCGCTTGGGCGATAAAATGCTAATCAGACTGCCAAGCGCTGAGAAATATGCAGCCAAAGTAATGATTGAGCAAAAATGGTTGCCAAAATTAGCGCCTTTTATTTCTCTTAAAATTCCAAAGCCGATTCATTTAGGAATTCCTTCAAAATATTATGAATATAATTGGTCGATTTATGAATGGATTGATGGAAAATCGCTAAATCAAATTCCAAAAACTGAATTGGATTTGGAGGGCATCGCTAAAGACTTAGCAATTTTTATCAAAGAGCTGCATAAAATTGACACCAATGGCGCACCAAAAGCTGGAACACATAATTTTTGCCGCGGTCTTCATATCGAGGTTTATAAAGAAGATGCAAAAGAAAATATCCAAAAATTAAAAAATATAATTGATAGAAATAAGGCGCTTTTAATCTTGGAGGAAGCACTGAAATCAAGATGGGAAAAGAAATCGGTTTGGATTCATGGAGATTTAGCAATTGGCAATATTCTGCTTAGGGATAAAAAAGTTAACGCTATTATTGATTTCGGCGGCATGGCAATAGGCGACCCCGCTTGCGACTTAGTTCTTTATTGGAATTTATTTGAAAAAAAATCCGCAGAAATATTTAAGTCGGAATTAAATTTAGATCAAAATACTTGGCAACGCGCCAGAGGCTGGGCTTTATGGAAGGCGTGTTTCGAAATTGTAAATTGCGAAGAGAAATCAAACTATTATTTATATTGGCTTCAGATTTTAGAAAATATTTTAACAACTTATGATTAGAATTTGTGCAAAATCAGACATATCTTGGATGGTTGATTTAAGCCACCAAAAAAGAATTTCTTACGAAAAACATCAAAAACAATTTTGGAAAATGTCCAAAAATTCTGATGAAATTCAAGCTAAATGGTTTGAAGAATTATTAGAGCAAGATGATGTAATTGCTTTAGCTGATAATAATAAAAAAGGATTTATAATCGGAAAACTAATTACTCCTCCATCAGTTTACGATGCCGGATTAACTTTGATGATTGATGATTTCTGTGTTAGGGAAGAATCTTTGTGGTTAAGTATTGGTGTTGAATTAGTCAATGAAATTAAAAAAATTGCTAAAAGTAAAAACGCTAAACAAATCCTTGTAGTAAGCGGTTCTCATGACGAAGCAAAAAATAATTTTTTAAAGGAAGAAAAGTTGGCGATAGCTTCAAATTGGTATGTTCAGGGTATTTTTTGATGACTATTAACCCAAATAATAGTTAAATTTTTTATCCAAAATAAACAAATTAAGAGAAAAATAATTTTGATTTAATATGCCAAAACATGGAGAACGCGTAGCAAATTATGATAAATTATCAGCAAGATTACGAGATATGCCTGACGAAGAAATCGCAAAACTTTTGGCATCGGGAAAGCCAATTGGTTCCAGTATGGGTGCTTATGCTCTTGAGATAGAAGGCACTCCGGTATTTGCCAAACAAATTGCAATTTCCGATTTCGAACTTGCACATCGAAAACCAGATGGAAGTTTTTCAACGGCAAATATTTTTAGTTTACCAACTTGTTATCAATATGCTTTTAATTCTGCTGGTTTTGGCGCTGGTCGTGAATTAGCGGCACATCAAATGACAACCGATTGGGTATTAAGTGGCAGGTGTCCTCATTTTCCTGTAACTTATGGTTATAAAATGATAGACAGAACACCAACTCCAACAGAAGATTTACCGTCAGAAAAACAGCGTGCAGAATTTAGAAAATATTGGAATGATTCTAAAGAAATAGAAGATCGTATGGACGCACTAGATGGCGCTAAGAAATCTGTGGTAGTTTTTATGGAAAGTATTCCGCAAACATTAGATTCCTACATTCACCCAAAGACAGGAGAAAAAAGACCAGACATGACAAAAGTTGAAGAAGGAATTATTAGAGCAACCTCTTTTATGGAAAGCCAAGGAATGATGCACTTTGATGCTCATGGCGGCAATATTTTAGTCGATGATGAAGGGCAAATTTGTTTTGCCGATTTTGGTATGGCGCTATCTAAAGATTTTGAATTAAGCGCAGAAGAGAGAAAATTTCTGGAGGAAAATCGCGGTTACGATAGATCGCAAGCGCTTGCAAGCCTATGTCGCCATCCTAAAGATAAAGTAACAAAAGTAGAATTACCAATATTACCGGAAGTAAAAGAAGTGTCTGAGCGTTATAAGTCAATATCTACGGAGTTTAAGAAATTTTCTGATGCTTTTAAAGATGATGATACAAAGTCGGTTAGATATCCGGCTGAAGAGATGAGTAAATTATATCAAGCGCAAAGAGAATCATCCAGAGAAAGAAAAATGGAAGGATTGGATTTGGCAGAAAAACCAGGATCATGGGCCGCAAAAATGCAAAAACAAAAAGAAGAGAGAAGTAAATCAGCATCCGGAGCACATGAGGTATGAAGAAGTGAGATTGAAATAATTTTATTTTTTACAATATGAAACCAGCAAGACCGCCATTACTTATTTTTAATGAATCTAAAGTTTCTAGCGATCCCCTGAAAGCAACTTACCATGCTGATAAAGATACTCCAGGCAGTTACTTAAACATTAAAGAATTTATTAGCAACGATCCAGCATTGAAAACAATGTTTAGTTTTAATGATGATGAGAAAAGTTTTAGTTTTTACTATCCATGGCAATATATAAGAGAAAGGTTTGATCTTATTGACAGAATCGAAAAATGTTTTCCGGTATTTGCGCAACGTTTTGTTAGGAGACCCGATGCAACAGGTTATGTTTTTACATATGCTACTGCAGAAGCAAAAGCAATTCACGACCAAAGACTTAGGCAGTTACAGGATTCATCAGAACAACTTGTAGATGAAGTATCACAAAAAACTGCATTTAATAAAGATGATGTTTTTACCTCAAAAAATTTATGTATAGGTGAGCATCATAACGAATCTGCGGCAAGAAGATTCATCATAGAAAATATGGAACGATTTGCCAGCAATGGTTATAGAACGCTGTTTTTAGAACATCTATTTTATGAATCAGCAATGCAAGATGATCTTGATTACTTTTATAAAAGCGGAGACATGCCAAAAGGGCTAGAAGCATATCTTAGAGCTAAGGCCATCGGTGAATCTAGTCGGGATGGAGAATATAATTTTGTTACTTTGGTAAAGAAAGCGAGAGAATGTGGCTTGAGAATAATTGGTATTGATACCGCTCAGTCTTATGACATGCACGATTTTTCAATTGGTAGCGGACCTAATGACACAACAAGAATGCAAGGAATGAATTACGAAGCTAGAAGAATAATAGCAGCAGAATCAGGTGGAGAGAAATGGATTGCTTTAATGGGCGCTATGCATATTTGCAAAACAGCTGGCATGCCTGGTGTTGCCGATATTGTTCCAAATGCAGTAGCAGTCGATGTTAGTTACGCTGAATGTAGCAAAACTACTATTGATTATTTTGATCAGAGAAGAAAATATGGGCGGGGTGATGATGTTATAATTAGCGATGTTAGAATTGAATGCAAAAAAGGAGAGAGTTTGGATTTAGCAACAATTTCTTGTGATGATGTTGCAGCAGCTATGCCAGTTGGTGAGATACCGGCAGATTATGTTATGAAATTAGAATCTTTAAGACTCAATCCTCGCGATATAGTAAAATCATTACTTCATGATAGAAATTGTGACAGTGTAGATCCGGTTGCTTATGATGATGCAAAGTGGCAAGTTAGCGCAATGTCTTATGCCGCAAGCGATGGGACTATCTATAGTAAGGAATGTCTGCAAACAACTGTTTTTAATATTGCCAGCATTACCAAAACATTCACTGCTGCTACGATTTTACGATTAACCGAAGATGAAAGATTTGCCAAATATTTTACAGATGGGATAAACGCGCCTTTGACAGCTTTTTTACCACTTCTAAAATTGCGTTATCCTGAATCAGAATATATTCAAACTCAGCTAGAAAATGAAAATAATTTTGGCGAAATAACAATTGCTAATTTATTAAATCATTCGTCAGGAATTGGTGATTTTGATGGTGAAGATTTTGGTAAAAAACTTGCCTTTGAAAGTCCGGAATCATTGGCGCATGAACCTGATGGGAAATTTTTTACCTTAAGAAGAAGAGAACCAAGACCGGAATATGGTAAATATTCTTACAGCAATTTAGGCTATGAGTTACTAGGAATGATTATTTCCGCCGTTGGATCGCATGAATTAGAATGCCATATAACCTGTGGTGATATGATGAGAGAAATGGTGATTGATAGACTAAATTTAAATCATACATTTACTCCAGGTCAAATGATTTATGACTCAGAAGATGAAAAAGTAAAAGTTGCGACAAGACCAGATATAACAGTTTCACAAGCCTATGATAGCAATAAAGGAGCACCTCACCCTTCTTTGGTTTTTCGTCGCGCTATTGCAACATCAGGAATTTATTCAACACCGCAAGATCTATGTCAATTTGCTGAAAAATTTTTTGGTGATGAGATTTTTACTGAAGGTGGATTGTTTGAAAAACCAGAAACTGTTGCTGCGCGCGATAGTATAAAAATCTCAACCGATGAAAAAGACCCCAATAAATATTATGCTGCAGGCTATGAAGCTTACAAAGAGGCTGATGGTACCGAAGTAAAACTTCACGGCGCTCAAACTCAAGGATATTTTGGTTGGCTTGGTTATAGAAATGATAGATCGGCTTGTTGCTTAACAAGCTGCTGCAATAGAGAAATTGCAAGAACAAGAGGTGATATTTTAGCTACAGAGTGGGAAAACATCTTAAAATCAAGAATTCCACCTCTATCATTATGAAAAATCAAATCACAGTTAGATCCTACAAAGAAAATGACTCACAAGCTTTAGCCAATATTTATTACAACACAATTCACCATATAAATAGCAAAAATTATTCCAAAAAACAAATCGAGGCTTGGGCGCCGAAATCTTGTCTTGAATTAGAAGGTTGGCAGAAAAAGTGGAAAAAATTATCACCTATGGTTGCGTGTCTCGATGATATAATTGTTGGTTTTGCAGAATTTGAAAATAATGGTCATATTGATTGTTTTTATGTTCACCATGAGTGGCAAGGTAATGGGGTTGGTTCGACCTTAATTGGAGAAATTATAAAACAGGCCAAAATAAAAAATATTTCCAGAATTTTTGCAGAAGTTAGCATCACTGCAAAACCATTTTTTGAAAAAATGGATTTTACAGTTATAAAAGAACAAATAGTAAATATTCGTGGGATAGAGCTAAAAAACTTTGTTATGGAAAAAATCACCCACCATTAATAATTCTTATCCAATATTACCAATCTTACTTCCAAACACCTCTGTCGCCTGCTTTAAAAAGATAATACCGATTTTAATACTACAGCTATACCGATTTTTATACTCCTTACATTTTAATCTTGGCTCATAATTTTAAAAACTAATGAGCCAAATAATGACAGCACAAAACTCTGAATACACTTTACCTGAAATAGGATTTGTTCGTCTTCCGGTAATTTTAAATATATTTCCTGTGGGAAAGACGACTTGGTGGCAAGGAATAAAAGATGGAAAATATCCAAAACCAGTAAAATTATCTGAGAGAGCAGTGGCCTGGCGAGTAGAGGATATAAAATCTTTAATTAAAAGTTATGAACTTAAGTAAGTTATTTGTTTAATTTGTCTAAATAATCAGCCCACCATTGCATCATCTCTTTGCGTTGTTCGAGATATTCAGCTTTGTTATAAGTGCCACGAACCTTGTTATCTTCTACGTGTGAAAGTTGTCTTTCAATCCAGTCTGAATTAAAATTACTTTCATTTAATATTGTAGAACCTGTATGACGGATACCATGTGGAGTCATCTTATTTTCGCTGAGTTTTCTCATCGCCTTAATCAGAGCCACATCAGAGATTGGTTTTTTCATTCCAACTTTTCCTGGAAAAAGGTAAGAAGAATTTCTGCCTAGATTACGAATGGTTTTTAAAATTGATAAAGCTTGTTTTGATAATGGCACAAGATGTTCACGCTTTTTCTTCATTCTCCCAGCTGGAATATGCCAAATTGCTTTTTTCTCATCAAACTCTTTCCATTCAGCAAATCTGATTTCACCAGGGCGTTGCAAAGTTAAGACCAATAACTTTATCGCAAGAATAGTTATGTTTTCCTCTTCTGACGAATAAAGCTTCTCAATAAAATCCGGTAATTCTTTATCAGAAAGATGAAGTCGATTTTTTATTGTGTGAGATTTTAAAAATTTTGCTCTGCCCAAAGCAGGATTTGAATCACAAATTCCCATCACCAAAGCGTAATCAAATATTTCAGTGCAATATCCGTTAATTCTTTGGGCAACAGAAACTGCATCACGCTGTTCAATGTTTCGTAAAATTTGCAAAATATCTTGAATGGTAACTTCTTTAATTCCTTTCCAACCAATGATCGGATAAACATCTTTTTCTAGTCGGCTTTTAATATTTTTAGAATGCTTTTCAGTCCAAGATTGTTTTTGACGCCATTCTTCGGCGATGCTTTCAAAAGTGTTTTCTGCCCTTAATATAGCTTCCTGTTTTTGAGCTTTTTTATTTTTGTTTGGATCAAGGCCGCGAGAAAGTAGATCTCTAATTTCATCTCTCGCTTTTCGAGCATCAGCTAATGACACAAATCCAGCTCTATCTCCATATTTTCCAAGTGTAGCAACATTATTTTTTCCGTTAAACTTATAAGGATACTGCCAAACTTTAGTGCCACTTGGTCTTATCAAAAGTCTTAGTTTTGCATCATCAAATAAAAAATAATTCTTATCTTTTGGTTTTGCTTCTCTGATTTCCCGATCAGTAAGTTTGCGATTATTTTTGGGCATTCTTTGTATGATTTATTTTTATGTATTTTTCAGGCTGTTTATAGATGAAAAATTAGACTTTGCTAAATTTGGTCAGACTGATCTTTTATCAAAAGATGTCATGGAGCATCTAAAATCATAGCTTCCGAAGCTTAAAATGGAACTACAAAGTGTTTTTGTGTCCATTTTTGTACATAACTTTGTACATAAAAAAACTTTGGCTTCAGGCGAATTTTAACGAATTTCTTCGAAAAGGAGAGTGGCTTGGAAGCCGCTTGTGTGTAGGACTTATCGGATTTTAACGGATTTCTTTGAAAGTGGAAGTGGTTGCGGGGGCTGGATTTGAACCAACGACCTTCAGGTTATGAGCCTGACAAGCTACCGGGCTGCTCTACCCCGCGATAAGGAAGAGCGAAGAGGATAAGGTTGGTTTTAGATAAAAGCAAGAAAATGTTTTGAATATAAAAAATAATAAATTAAAAAAATAAGCATTTCACAATTAAATTTTAAATTAATTAACTATGAGTAGACCACAGGAAGATTTGCGAGTGGAAAAGGTAGAAGGTAATGACACTAGCAATTCGCCGACGAAGCCTAATAGTTTTTTTAGAAGACATGTGTTGCCGGGCATGATTTCTATGGTGTCTGCTGGAGCGGGTGGTATATCTGCTGTTTATGCATCTTATCAATTAGGTGGGGGGAGTGAAGCGGGGACTACAGCTATGGTGATGGGATCGGCTGCGGCAGTAGTCAGTGGAGCTACAGCTGTTAACACAATTTATTATGCTTGCAGAGCTTTTTTTGGTATGGGTGTTACTGATACTGATTTTGAGAAATATAAAACTCAAGAATCTTCTCGTGTATCAGCTCGAGAACATGATATAGAAGATCAGCAATATGAACCAGTAACGGCAGCAGAGATAGAAGAACGAGCGGCAGAAACGGTAGAGCAAAAAAATACTTCTCCTTCACACACAATGTTGCCAAGATCAGGATCAAGTCTTAGTGGAGAACAAGAAGAAAAATCCATTAATGTAGTATATTATTAGTTCGTTAATTAATACTCTACTTTCAAAAAATACAATCCGCATGATGGAGCGTTAGCGCCTGATTTGGTGCGGTTTTTAGCGGCCAGAATATTTTTTATTTCTTGTGGCGTGATTTTATTTTTTCCTACATCGGCCAATGTTCCAATGATATTTCTTACCATGTGATGCAAAAAAGATTTTGCGGAAATTTCGATTTCTATTTTTTCGGCGTTATCGTTTATCTCAATTTTATTTATGGTTTTAATTGGTGAAGAAGATTGGCATTCCGCATCGCGAAAAGAAGAAAAATCATGTTGCCCAATTAGATAGCTTGCGCCTTCACGCATTGCCTCGATATCAAGGCTTTTTATGATATGCCAAGCACGATTCTTGTTTAATGTCAGCGGAGCAGAGCGGTTGATGATGATATATTTGTATGAGCGCTGTTTGGCATTGAAGCGGGCGTGAAAATTTTCATCAACGGTTTCTGAGTTTAGAATTGCAATATTTTCTGCAGTTAAATAACTATTAAGACCGCGGACAATTTGGTAGTTCTCAAATTTTTTATTTAGGTCGAAATGAATAATTTGTCCAAGTGCATGCACGCCTTTGTCAGTGCGGCCAGCCGGAATTATTTTAACATTTTCTTGCGACAGAGAAAAAATTGCTTTTTCCAAAACTTCTTCAATTGATTTTTGTGGAATATCAAATTGCTTTTGAAAGCCGCAATAGTTGGTGCCGTCATATTCTATTGTAAGTTTGTAGCGGTTCATTTTATTCTCCCTAAATGCCAATATTCATCATCATTCTCCTTGGCGATAAATCCATTTTTTTCATCATAAAAATAATCAAACAACCTTGCAAGCCCTGATTTTGCTGCGGCCACAAGTATTTTTACTTCTTCATTATTTTTGCAAATCTTTTTAATTTCTGAAATATTACTACCAACTTTCCAATAATTTAGAGACGCGATTTCTACCTCATCTAAATTCTTTAATTTGCTCTCAATAATGCCATCAAGTAGCGCCAATGCAGATATGGTGAGTTGTGGATTAATTCCTGATTCAACATCCTTTTTACTCGGAACTTGACCGGTTTTATAATCGAAAATATGGGCAAAATTTTCTTTATCAATTATTACGCGATCAATTTTTCCTTTTATTGTAACCTTATCAAAAGCCAATTTTACTGGAATTTCGACGTGATTTTCCAAATTTTCAAATTGTAGATTTTCTTCATAAAAATTCTCAAAAATATTTTTAAATTTCGGAAACCAAATTAATTTTGCATCTTCGTTTATAAAATATTTTTCAAATATTTTTTCAAAATTTCTGAATTCCGGATTTTTTATAAATTGCTCTAAGGCCTCGTGAACAAAGCTTCCAAACTCGGCATAAGAACTTTCAAAATCAATTTTTTGCAACTCTTTTAATTGCAAAATTTTTTTGGCATAAATTGCATAAGGATTTGTGAGTAATTTATTAATTTCTGTAATTGAAAAAGTTTTTGGTCGTAGATCAATTTCCGGTTTTGGGTTTGATCCTCTATTTTCTAGCTTTGGAAGGTTGTTAAAATTATGCAGATAGGAAAAATATTTGTTACCGTCAGCAACTTTAATATTATTTTTCTGACAAAGTGTTTTAAATTTTAAAAGAAATGGAGATTCAACCGTTTTAGATTTCGCACGACTTAAAACCACTTTTTTATTCGACATGTAATTACAAAAATCAAAAGCATTTTGTCCCAATTTCCTTAAAGCACGATCAACTCCCAAATCTTTTTTTATTTTTTTACCCAAATAATTTTGTGTTTCAATTTGGGGAAAATCGCCTTCATTTAAAGCGCCGATAATTACCAAATCATAATTTAACAAACGGGCTTCAATAGTAGATAAAATCTGGATTGGTGCCTTAGGATTACTGTAATCAAAAAAGCTGATTTGTTTAAAAAGATTTTTAAAAATTTCTAAATAATTACCATCTAAAATTATATCATTTTTTAATTTTAATTTTTCAAAAAAATCAAATATTTCAGTTTGAGCAGGTTCTTCCAGCAATAATTCATTCCAACTTTTTTTAGAAAGTTTTTCAGCGGTTTGGATTAAAATTAAACTTAAATTTGCTAAAGTTTTTTCTTTTAGCGAAAATGTAATTTCATTAAAAGAGCTAATGTCGATGGCTGATTCTTTTCTCTCCTCGCGCAAAACATTAATTTCAAAATTAATTATTTTTTGTTTTTCTTTGGCATAAAAACACAAAGGATTTTTTAATAAAGCGAGCAGGGCGGCAGCACTAAAATTTCCACCGTTTATTTCTAAAATTTGCAGTAAGAAATTTATTAATTTTGAGTTGAAAATCCCTAAATTGCGGCTGTCGTTGAATTCAAGATTAAGTCTTGTGAGTTCAAGTTTTACAAGATTCGCTAGGTTGTCGTTGTTAGAGATTAATGCGGATTTTTTAGCAATATTTTCTTTTAGGATCAAAGCAATAACCTTTGCTTCTTCAATCTCGTTTTTACTTTCAATTATTGTAAAATTTTCTTTAATATCATTTTTTATTTCATCATCCAATTCCTTTTGCCAGGCAATAGTATCAACAGCCGGAAGCATCATTGCCGAAATAAAATTCTGACGTTTTTTAGGGCTTAAAATAAATTTTTCTAACGCAATTTCTTTTACTGAAGAGCGGTTAATTTCTAAAAAACTTAATAATCTATTTAAGAAAAATTGAGCGTGATTTTCATCGGAAAATTCGTCACAATTTAAACCGTATAAAATTACGTAACCATTTTCTTGTGTGGAAATTGCTTTAATTAATTTTTGGCTTGAAGTCATGCTGCCGGTAGATCCGGCAATGACGAGAGGGTTTTTGTAATTATATTTTATAAATTCGTTGATAACTAAATTATGGTTGGCTGCCGCAAAATTTATATTATTTTTAATCAAGGAATTTTTTATTTTTACATAAAAATCCTGTAAAAATTCTAATGTTAGTTGGCGATGTTTGGAAAGATTTGAATCATCAATTTCATATAATTTTTTTAAATCAATTTCTTCTCTTTCGATTTCTTCAAAAAGATTGTAGAGGTTTTGCGCGATCTTGTAGGAAGCTAGGAAATCAAGGTTTTGGCCAAATATTTGTAGTTTTTTTATTTCAGAACTTAAGAAAAATAAGTAATCGTTTTTTTCTAAAACTTTTTTTTCCAGTAAAAAATTTATGCTGGTTTGTGCATCATCAAAATCAAAAAAATCTTCGTAAGAAATATCGGAAATAGCCTTAATTTTCGGTAGAATTAAATGGGATTTTTTTTGCAAAAATAATTGGTGTAATTCGCGGCAGGATCTGCGGTTGGGAAGAATTACGGTTGGTTGCGACAAATCGCCAAAATTGGCTTCGAGCCAGAAAAATAGAGATTCAAAGAAGTTGTAGTTACGAGGAATGTTGTATATATTGTTCATAATCAGTCAATGGACCCCGGAATGTGCCGGAGTCTATTTACAATTACATTAGTTGATTTTTTACCGAACTTTATTATAAACATCGCCTCACTTATTTAAAACATTTTTATGAGAGTAATAGTACTTGGTGCGGGCGTGATTGGTGTTACGACCGCTTATTTCTTGGCGCGCCTTGGTTATCAAGTTACGGTTTTGGAAAAAAATTCTGACTGTGCTTTGGGCTGTTCTTACGCCAATGGCGGGCAGTTGAGCTATGGTCATGTTGAAACTTGGTCGCACAAAACTTCTCTCTCTTCCTTGATTAAGGCTTTTTTTATGCCGGGTTCGTTTTTATCAATTGCTGATTTTGGTAAAAAAGATTTTTTAAAATGGCTTTTTGAATTTTATAAAAATTCTTCCAAGAAAAGGTCTGAAGAAAATAGCAAAAAATTATACGCCATTTCGTCTTATAGCCACGAGCTTTTAGACGAAATAATGATTAGCGAGGATTTAAAATTTGATTATAAAAAACAGGGAATTTTACATTTTTATCGCGATGAAAAGAAATTGCAAAAAGCTTTGCGCGATCTTGAATTTGTTAGAAGCTTGGGTTGTAAAGTTCAGGTGCTGAACGCAGAAGAATGTATAAAAAAAGAACCGACCTTAGTAAAATTATTGGATGAGGAAAATCTTGCCGGCGGTCTATTCTACGAGGAAGATGCGAGTGGTAACAGCTTTTTATTTACTAAAAAATTGTCTGAAATTTGCACTGAAAGATATGGTGTTAAATTTGAATATAATTCTGACATAAAAAATATTTTAACTAATCATAAAAAAATTACCGGCATCAATACCGGTAAAGGAGTTTTTGCTGCCGATATTTATGTTAGTGCGCTTGGATCGCACGGCGACAAGCTTTTGCGCGGTATCGGATTAAATTCAAAAATTTATCCGCTTAAAGGCTATAGTCTTTCAATCAATGTTGATCGCGAATTTTTGGCACCGAATATGGCGCTAACCGATAGCGAAAATAAAATTGTTTATAGCCGTTTGGGAGATATTTTTCGCGCCGCAGGAACAATTGAGATTGCCGGTTTAAAGCAATTTTCAAATCGCAAACATATTAAGTTTTTAAAAAATAAAATAGCTTCAACCTTTTCTGATTTCGGTAATTTAAATGAAGTAACAGAATGGTTTGGATTTCGTCCGTTTCGTCCAAATTCAATGCCGCTAATTTGTCAGGTCAAAAAATACGGAAATTTTTATATTAATGCGGGTCACGGCTCTCTAGGATTTACACTGTCTTTGGCTTCGGGAAAAATTTTGTCAGATTTGGTTTTGGGGAAAAAAAATACTAAATTTAATTTTTTAGAAGAGGAAGAAAAAGGGATTTATAAATAAGATGAAAATTTTTTTACATCGCGTGCCAAATGTAATGATCCGCAAATCACAATGCGGCACGGTTCTTCATCAATCGAACAAATAGCTTCATGCAAATCAGCAAAACCTTTTGCTGTAATTTTGGATTTTTTGGCAATCTCGCAAATTACTTCAAAGCTCTCCGGATAAGGTTCGCCATCAACTCTTACGGCAATTATTTCTGCTATATTTTTAAATTTTTCCAAAAAATTTGCTTTGCATTTATTGCGGCTGAATCCAACTATTACGAAATTTTTTTTATTATCTTTAAATTCGCGCAGCCAATTAGCTAGAGCGAAGGCCCCGCCTGAGTTATGAGCGCCATCTATCCAAATTTCGCTTGCTTGATTTTTTAATAATTTATTCAAGCCGTTTTCAATTTTTTCTAAACGGCTTGGCCATTTGACAGTTGATATTCCTTGTTTGACGGCCTCATTGCTAACCGGAAAATTTTTTATGGATTTAATTGCGGCGATTGCGGTTGCAAAATTTACATATTGATGAGAGCCTGGTAATATTGGTTTGGGGAGGTTTTCTAATTTTTCTTTTTTAAAATAAAAATCAAATTCTTTGGTTTTTTCGTCCATCTCTACAAAAAAATCTTCATCGTAAAAATAACTCTCGACTTTCTGATCGTTAGCCAGAATCTTTATAATTCTTTTAGCTTCTTCGGGTTGTGCCGAAACTATCAATGGCACTTGAGGTCGCATAATCATTGCTTTCTCAAGTGCAATTCTTTCAATTGAATTTCCTAAATATTCGGTATGATCAAAAGAAATTGATGTGATAATTGTGGCTAATTTATTTTCTATAATATTTGTCGCATCAATTCTTGCGCCCATTCCACATTCAACAATTACAAGGTCTGCAGGGGTTTTTGAAAAAGCTAAAATTGCACCAATGGTAAAACCTTCCATAAAAGTAAGAGGCGTTCTTTCAGCGGCAATTCTGCTTTCTTCCATAACTTCAAATAAAAAATTATCAGAAATTTTTTCGCCGTTTAATAAAATTCTTTCATTGCAATCATGCAAATGCGGCGAAGTGTAAAGATGCGTTTTATATCCGGCTAAAGAAAAAATTCGTGCAAGCAACGCACTTACCGAGCCCTTGCCGTTCGTGCCCGCAATATGAATTATAGGCGGAAGTTTTTGGTGCGGATTTTTAAGTTTTTTTAAAACAATTTCCATGCGCTCGAAAACCGTTTCGTAATCGATTTGGCATTTTCCAAGAGTCGATGGGATTGGCCAGTGGGGGAGGTACATAAAATTGTTTTAGTTTAAGATTTTAGAGTGTAAGTTGAGCTCAATTATGAATTACGAATTACGGGCAAATGTTTTATCTGTAATTTGCAAAGTTTTATTTTGCATGCAAAAAAAAATAAATCTCTTTTTATTTTTTCTTCTAATCCCGATTCTTGCTGCTGCGCAAACTATTCCTGAAAAATATTATAAAAAAGCAAACTCGCCAATTTTTCTTGCCAATGGTTTTATAAATTTTTCAGCGAATGATCAATTTTTGGGTAATGATTCGCAAATTTATTTGAAAACGGCAAACAAGTCGTTAAACGGTGTAAAATATGGTGCGGTGGCAAAGTTAGAATTTAACGTTAATTCAAATCATCATAATGAAAATTTAAATCTAGATCAGGCTTTTATATTTAGTGAAAGTGACTCCGGTAAATTCGAAATGGGAAATTATAAAGCCGTAAATCAAATGATGAAAGTGGGGCCGGCCCGCTTTGCGCGAGGTGCCGGAGGGATTAACGGAAAATATCTTGAACAAGTTGACATGCCGCAAATTATGAATTGTTCAAATAGTTCTTGCGCCAATACTAAGCTACCGCGCTTTATTTTGCTGGCGCAATCGCCAATCGGACATGGCGGATATTCCAAAGGTTTTTATAAAAGCGGTGTTGTTAATGATTGGCAAACCGGTTTTAAGCAAAGCCAATTTCGCGCGATAAAAGATGATAGTTTTGATGGGCTTGAAGATGCTACGAAATTAAATTATTATTCACCAAGAATTGAAGGTTTGCAAATTGCGGCAAGTTATACGCCAACTACAGCCAATCAAGGCGTTACGGCGGTTACTGCAAAAGATTTAGATTATATAAGAATTGAAAATGTTCTAAGTTTCGGCGCTAATTATTCTAATTATTTTAATAATTTAGGAGTGGCTTTTTCACTGACCGGAGAGCAAGGCCAAGTCAAAAATTCTGCCTCAAATTTAGGCGTGCAAAGAAATAATTTATTTTCTTATGATTTAGCTGCCACTTTAACATATTTTGGTTTTAGCTTTGGCGCTTCTTACGGAACTTGGCAAAAATCTTTACAAGCAAAAAATGGCATCTATTCTTGCGATTATGATTCAGGTTCAACTTTGTCGGCGCAAAATTGTTCCGGTAATTCCAAAGGCTTTGCCAAGCCTTATTATTACACGCTTGGAATTGCTTATGAATTTGGACCAATTGCCGCAAGTTTAACGTCAATTAACAGTGAATTCCAAAAAAATAAATATCAGGCAACTGCTTTTGATATTGATTATAAATTAACCAAAAATTTACTACCTTATTTTGAAATTACCCGATTTGATTTTACGCCAAATCAGGTACGAGCCTCTGATATTACTGATAGAAAAATTAAAAATAATCAGGGCTATGTTTTTTTAACCGGAATTTTATTTTCATTTTAAAGTGAATGGCAAATAGTATCGCAGCATTAGATTCCTTCTTGTTGCCGCTAAAACAAATTCTTGATCGCGACGGTGTAAACGAAGTTTCAATCAACAGACCGTTTGAAGTTTGGATTGAATGCAAGGGTGATATGGTGCGCGAAGAATTGCCAAGCTTCGACATGGAACACTTGAAATCGCTTGGTCGTTTGGTTGCGCAATCTACCGAACAGCGCTTAAGCGAAGAAGAGCCGCTGCTTTCTGCCACATTGCCGAATGGTTATCGTATTCAAATTGTTTTTCCGCCGGCCTGCGAACATTCTTCAGTCGTGATGTCGATTCGTAAACCTTCAAGCTTGAAGTGGAGCTTGGATGATTACGAAAAAATGGGCATGTTTGATACGACTTCAGTTGGTGAAGTTGAAGATAAAAATGATCTAATATTAGCGAAATTATTGAAACTTAATCGCATTAAAGATTTTCTTAATCGCGCCGTTTTATACAAAAAAAATATTATAATTTCCGGCGGTACTTCAACCGGTAAAACAACTTTTACTAATGCTATGATTCGTGCTATTCCGCACGAGGAAAGGCTTATTACCGTTGAGGACGCGCGAGAAATTGATTTAACTTCACATCCCAATCGCGTGCATTTGCTTGCCTCCAAAGGTGCGCAGGGTCGCGCGAAGGTGACTACGCAGGACTTGATCGAAGCCTGTTTGCGTTTGCGTCCGGAAAGAATAATTGTCGGTGAATTGCGCGGTTCGGAAGCCTTCAGCTTCCTGCGTGCCATCAATACCGGTCACCCCGGGTCAATTTCGACATTACACGCCGATACGCCAAGAATGGCGATGGAACAGCTTAAAATGATGGTGATGCAGGCAGGTCTTGGTATGACTCCGACAGAAATTACTTCCTATATTAAAAATGTTGTTGATATAGTAGTGCAGTTAAAACGCGGCGGTAAGGGCCGCCGTTACATTTCCGAAATTTATTTTAGGGCAATTCATAATAAACCGAAAGAAGAACAAAATGACAAATCGCAGTAATTTTTTTCGCAAGAAAGTCGAATTTCTAACATTAGCGCAAATACTGGAAATAACTGGCGGCAAAGCGATAAAAACAGACTTAAATACAAAAATTTTTGATGTCGCAACTTTAGATAAAGCCGATTCAAAACAAATTTCATTTTTAACTTCAGGGCAATATCTGGAAAAATTCTTAAACTCTAAAGCCGGCTTTTGTTTGATTGAAGAAAAAAATGTTGCTAAGGCTCCGCAATCAATGATTGTAATAGTTTGTGACAATCCATACTTTGCTTATTCGCAAATTGCTTCGGCTTTTTATGAAGAAAAAACCATAGAATTTTCTGATAGATTAATTCACGGAAGTGCGAAAATAGGTGAAGGAACGCGGATTGCACTAAATGCTTATATTGGTAAAAATGTTGTAATCGGTAAAAATTGTTTTATTGCTCCAAACGCTGTGGTGCTTGATGGTTGTAGTGTTGGAGATAATTGTATAATTAATTCTTCTGCCGTTATTTCTTTTGCTAAAATAGGTTCTAATTGCATTATTTATAATGGCGTCAAAATAGGACAAGACGGTTTTGGCTTTGCTCACAATAAAGGTGTCAATCACAAAATTATTCAGTTGGGAATTGTTGAAATCGGTGATGATGTTGAGATTGGAGCCAACTCTTGCGTGGATCGAGGCGCTATTGAAAATACTATAATTTCTGATGGTGTAAAAATTGATAACCTGGTTCAAATCGGGCATAATGTATTTATTGATAAAGGTACGGTAATTGCCGGAGGCGCTGCTATTGCGGGAAGTGCTCGGATCGGTAAGTTTGTTCAAATTGGCGGTAATGCAAGCATTGCCGGGCATATTAGCATTGGCGATGGTGCAAAGATTGCCGGCATGAGCGGTGTGGCGCGTAATGTCGAACCTATGTCAATAGTCGGCGGAATTCCGGCGATACCGATAAAACAATGGCATAGACTTAATATTAAGCTTTTGGAATTGCTAAAGAAAGCTTGAAAACTTACGCCTGACCTGTAAAATATTTGCCACTTTTTCAAATTAACAATTAACAATATTTGTGAAACCAGTTAAATCTAACAATTCCGGAAATTCCGGAAATTTCTTTCGTACTAATAACCAAATAAAATCTCCGGAAATAAGGCTGATAGGGCATGATGGCGCGATGATCGGTATTGTTTCGACTGAAGAAGGAGTTAGAAGAGCGCAAGAAGTTGGTCTTGATTTGGTTGAAATATCGCCAAACGTTAAGCCGCCGGTTTGCAAGATTGCCAATGTCGGTAAGATGAAATATGAGATGCAAAAAAAAGCTGCCGATGCCAAAAAAAAGCAAAAGGTGGTTGAAGTCAAGGAAATTAAACTCTCAATCAATATCGGTAAAGGTGACTATGAATTTAAAGTTAAGCACACTATCGAATTTATAAAAAAAGGTCACAAAGTTAAAGTTAGTATCAGAATGAAGGGACGCGAAATCACTCATGCTGATCTAGCTAGAAAAATGATGAGCGATGTAATTAGAGATGTTGAAGAATTCGCTAAGCCTGAGCTTGGCCCACGATTAGAGGGCATGCAAATGGTGATGATTCTGGTTAAGAAATAAATATATATAAAATGAAAAACATAATTAACGAAATCATAAAACAAGCCGCAAAAATAGAGGATAAAAACTTTGCTCAATTTATTGAAATTTTTTATTCGCAAAATTTAGCCCGAGATTTTTTTCATTATGATGTGACTGAGCTTTATAACTCAGCCTTTGTCAGCTTTAATTTTTTTAAACAAAAAAAAGCCGGTGAAGTAAAAATTCAAACTTATAATCCGACCTTAAAAAGTGATGGTTTTGAATCTTCTTATACTTTTTTAAATATTGTTAATGATGACATGCCATTCCTTGTCGATTCAGTTGTGGCATATCTCGACAGAAATGGTGTTAAAATCAAAAACATCATGCATCCGATTTATTCGGTAAAGCGTGATGATGCCGGAAATTTAAAAGCTCTTACTGATTCTGACGACTCTAGGTCAGAATCAGTAATTCAATTGCATTTGGAAAAAATTATTTCCAAATACGATATGGAATTACTTGAAAAAAATATCAAAAAAATTCTGGATCATGTATCCCTGGTAGTAAAAGATTGGCAGGCTATGGTAAATCTTGCCAAGGTTGCGCGAAGTAATATTGACAACGCTAAAACTGAAAATCTGCAAGAAATTAAAGATTTCATTTCCTGGATAGCTGATGACAATTTTATTATGCTCGGAGCACAGGAATTTGATATCGTAAAAGTAAAAAATAATGAATATATGTTGCAGCCTGTTGCAAATTCAGGCTTTGGTATTTTCCGTTCAACTGATGAAAGCTTTAGACCGCAAGTTATAAATAATTCTTTTGGTGAAGTAGTTGATTCAGTAAAAAATCCTTACGTAATTGAAATTTTAAAATCGCGTTATCGTTCTTCGATACACAGAAATACTAATGCCGAAAGAATAAGAATTCAGAAAATTTCTGAAAAAGGCGAAGTGATTGGTGAATATCGTTTTATCGGTTTATTTACTTCTTCCGCCTATCATGCGCCGGTTAATTCAATTCCTTTGGTGCGCAATAAAATCGCCAAAGTTATCGCTGATTCCGGCTATAAAAAAGGTAGCCACAATTACAAGGATTTAGTTTCAATCTTGGAATCATATCCTCATGACGAACTTTTTCAAATCAATCCGCAAGATTTATTAAAAAATGCTACGGGAATCGTTGCTATTTGTGGTCGCTCACAAGTTCGTTTTTTTGCTCGTGAAGATAAATTTAAACGTTTTGTAAGCTGTTTAATTTTTACTCCGCGTGAAAAAACTAATTCTGATTTGCGCGAAAAAATAAAAAATTATTTGGCTGAAATTTATCAGGGTGAATTGGCAGATTCTTTTGTGCAAATTACTGATTCAAATCTAATTAGATTTCACGTTATAATCCGCACCAATAATGGCATTCCGCAAGTTGATGAAACAAAAGTAGAATCTGAAATTGAAAAAATTACCAGAGATTGGAGTGATGATTTACGCGAAGCAATAAGAGCTAAATTTTCTGATGAAGAAAGCACAAAATTTTTTGCTAAATATAAAAATGCTTTTTCAATAAGTTACATGGATCGCTTCGATCCAAAGCGTGCGGCTATAGATATTACACGCATCGAAGACTGTTTGGTAAGCAATTCGGTTTTATTTAATTTATATAAATCATCAGATTCATTTCCGGACGATGTTTGTGAGTTAAAAATATACAGTCCGAAGAAAAAATTAGAACTTTCTTCTATCATGCCAATTCTTGAAAGTTTTGGTTTTAATGTAATTCAAGAACATACTTATACAGTAAATATTAAAACTGATGGTGAGTTAAAAGATGCAGTTTGGATTCACTATTTCTATTTAAATCTAAGCAAATCAGGCGATAAATTTTTAGAAAGAACCAAATTAAATTTTGAAAAGGCAATCTCTTTAGTATGGGATCAAACCATGCAGGTTGGTTTTTTAAACCGTTTATTGGTTGCGGCCGGTTTTAATTGGAAGCAAGTTTATTTGGTTCGTGCTTATTCAAAGTATTTATACCAAACCGGTTTTAAATATGATCAGGAATATGTCGCAAATGTTTTGGTAAAATATAATAAATTAACTAAATTATTGGTTGAATTATTTGAAACAAAATTTGACCCGTTCTTAAAAGTAAGTGATTTGAAGCGTGAAAATGCAATCAATATTGTTCTTGAAAAAATCAAAGAAGGTTTAAGTGAAATTAAAGATATTAATGATGATACGGTAATTAGAAAATTTTTCGGTGCAATTAAAGCCACTCTTCGTACTAATTATTATCAAACCAATAAAGATACTGGTTTCAAAGGCTATTTATCATTTAAATTTAATTGCAAAGAAGTTCCTGATTTGCCTTTGCCTTTGCCTTATGCGGAAATTTTTGTTTACTCAAATCGCGTTGAAGCAATTCACTTAAGAGGCGGAAAAGTTGCGCGTGGCGGGCTTCGCTGGTCTGATCGTCAGGAAGATTTCAGAACGGAAATTCTTGGCTTGATGAAAGCGCAAATGACCAAAAATGCCGTAATTGTACCGGTTGGTTCAAAAGGTGGATTTGTCTTGAAGCGCGATTTAACAGGAATGAACCGTGATGAAATTCAAAAAGAAGGAATTGAATGTTATAAAACTTTCTTGCGCGGACTTTTAGATATTACCGACAATGTTATTAACGGTAAAATTCAACATCCGCAAAATGTAGTAATGTATGATGATGTCGATCCTTATTTAGTAGTTGCTGCCGATAAAGGAACGGCAACCTTTTCTGACATCGCCAATTCGGTTTCGGCAGAATATAATTTTTGGTTGGGCGATGCATTTGCATCAGGTGGCTCCGTTGGTTATGACCATAAGAAAATGGGAATTACTGCAAAAGGAGGTTGGATTTCTGTAATGCGACATTTCCGCGAAATGGGAATTGATACGCAAAGACAAGATTTTACTTGTGTTGGAATCGGTGATTTGGCTGGTGACGTTTTTGGTAATGGTATGTTACTATCGCGTCACATTAAATTGCTCGCAGCTTTCAACCATATTCATATTTTTCTTGATCCAAATCCTGATACAGAAAAATCATTTATTGAACGCGAACGTATGTTTAACTTACCGCGCTCAAGCTGGGTGGATTATGATAAATCCTTGATTTCACAAGGTGGAGGCATATTTGAAAGAAGTGCAAAATCAATCCCATTATCCGCAGAAATAAAAGCGGCGCTTGATATTGCGGAAGACGAATTGGCTCCGAATGATTTGATAAAAGCAATTTTGAAAGCTCCGGTTGATTTATTGTGGAACGGTGGCATAGGAACTTATGTTAAAGCTTTTGATGAATCAAATTTGGAAGTCGGTGATCGTGCTAATGATGCTCTGCGCATTAACGGCAATGAATTACGTTGCAAAGTTGTAGGTGAGGGTGGAAACCTTGGATTTACTCAGCGTGGACGTATTGAATATGCTTTGGCGGGAGGTCGCATAAATACTGATGCTATGGATAATTCTGCCGGCGTTGACTGTTCTGACCATGAAGTAAATATTAAGATTGCACTTACTCAAGCCTTGCGTGCCAATAAAATCAACATGGATGAAAGAAATAAAATTCTTGAATCAATGACTGATGAAGTGGCTTCTTTGGTTCTAAATGACAATTTATTGCAAACACAGGCTATTTCGGTGGCTAGCTCGCAAGGAATTTCAGCGCTTGGTGACCAATCTAAATTTTTAGATGATTTAGAAAAATCAGGTTTGTTAAATCGTAAAATTGAATTTTTACCATCGAAACAAAATATTGAAAAAAGATTGGTTGACAGAATTCCATTAACACGTCCCGAACTATGTGTGATGCTGTCTTACGCCAAGATGAATATTTACAATCATTTGTTAAATTCCAAATTGGTCGAAGATAAATATTTTGAAAATGAATTATTTTCTTACTTTCCGAAAGTAATGCAAAAACAATTCGTTGAAGAAATTAAATCGCATCAATTGCGCAAAGAAATTATTGCTACGCAAATTACTAATTTTGTGGTAAACCGCGTCGGTATTACTTTCGTCAATCAAATTTGCCAGGATAGTGGTTTCAATGTCGTTGATGTTGTTAGAAGTTTGATAATTGCTTGTGATTCATTCCGCCTTAGAGAAGCGTGGGATGAAATTGAAAAATTAGATGGAAAAATTCCGGCTAATATTCAGGCGCAAATGTTTTTGAGCTCAACAAAATTGCTTGAGCGCTCAGTATTATGGATGCTTCGCAATCAAACTAAAGGTGCGCTAACACCGATTGTGACTCGCTTTAGAAAAATTGCCGATGAATTGTCGAATGTATTGTCGAACGTTCTGGCACAAGCTTCACGAGAATCCTTTGAAAGAAAAATTGAAAGATATTGTCTAAATAATGTTGATCGCAAATTGGCAAGCAAGATCGCTTCATTTGACCCAGTGGCCTCGGCCTTTGATATTGCCGAAATCTCTGCTGAATCAAATTTAAGTTTGGAAGTTATTGCTAAAATTTATTTTGCGGTTGGCACTAGATTTTCTCTGAAATGGTTGCGTACTAAAGTTTCTAATTTAAGCTTCGACGATTACTGGCACAAGCTTTCAAGTAAAACTATTTTGGAAGACTTATATAGTTATCAAATGCGCATAGCTAAACGCATCGTGCAATATAGCTGCAGCAGCAGCGCTGACGGTAAATTCTGTGAGCTTGATTCGGTAGAAAAATCGATCGAAAGCATGGGCTTCTTGGTGGAGCGTTTTGATAATTTTATTACCGATTTAAAAGCGCATCCAACTCCGGATATGTCAGTATTTATTGTGGCGTTGAATAGGTTGAAGCCTTTAGTCTCTTAAAAATCACTTTCGTGATTTTTAGTAGTTGTCGAATCAAATTTTTAAGGGCGGCCTTAAAAATTTGATAAGTTTATAACTCAAATAGTTGACAAAAACTAAAAAGTTTCGTTAAGGCGCTCTGACGTTGCTGTAGCGATCAGCGCAAGCACGTCTTTCCCCTGGGGGGTAAGGGTCAAAGGATTGCATAAACATGCGGTTGTGGCGGAACGGTATACGCGCAACGTTGAGGTCGTTGTGGGGTAACACCCGTGGAAGTTCAAATCTTCTCAACCGCACCATCTAATAAACTCCGTCATCCTTGGCCGCCGTGGGCGTGCCGAGGATATTAGGGGGCAAAACTTCAATAGATCCTCGGCATGCTTACGGCGGCTGAGGATGACGGTTATGAAAAAACAAACAAAAATATGAAACTACTAGTCCTAAAAGAAACCAATCAATCTGAAAATCGCGTAGCGCTTACTCCTGACTTGGTTGCTAAATATCAAAAACTCGGTGCGGAAATTTTTATCGAAAGCAAAGCCGGTGAAAAATCTTTTATTGCGGATGAGGTTTTTGAAAAAGCTGGGGCAAAAATCGTGGCTGATATTTCTAGTGCTTTAGGTGAAGCTGATGTGATAATTTCAGTACAAAGAACTGATTTCGATTTAAGTAAAGTTAAGGCCGGAGTAGTATTCATCGCGCTTCTCAATCCATATTTTGCTAAAGAAAAAATTGAAGAATTTTCTAAAAATAAAGTTTCAGCTTTTGCTTTGGAATTATTTCCACGCATTACGCGCGCGCAATCGATGGACGTTTTATCTTCGCAAAGTAACTTGGCTGGATACCGCGCCGTTATTGATGCGCTTTACGAAATGACAAAATGTGCGCCGATGATGATGACGGCGGCGGGAACTATTTCTGCGGCGAAATTTATGATTTTGGGTGCGGGTGTTGCGGGTTTGCAAGCTATTGCAACCGCTAAAAGAAATGGTGCGGTGGTTTGCGCTTTTGATGTGCGCGCGGCTGCCAAAGAACAAGTTCAAAGCTTGGGTGCGAAATTTATTGAAGTAAAATCGGAAGAAAAAGTTGATGGAGTTTACGCCAAAGAAATGAGCGAAGAATATAAAAAATTACAAGAGCAATTGCTAAAAGATACAATTAAAAATCAAGACGTGGTGATAACAACCGCGCTGATTCCGGGTAAAAAAGCGCCGGTTTTAATTTCGGAAGAAATGGTAAAATCAATGAAGCCCGGCTCGATCATTGTTGACTTGGCGGCAGTTAATGGCGGTAATTGTGCTTTGACTGAAACGGGAAAAATTAAAGAAGTTAACGGCGTAAAAATCATCGGTTACGAAAACTTCCCAAGCCGCGCAGCAGCAGATGCCAGCAAATTATTTGCTAAAAATATTTATAATTTTATTGAGTTGCTACTTGATAAGGAAAGCAAGGCCATCAAGATTGATACGAATGATGAAATTGTGAAAGCGGCTTTGGTTACGGTTTAGAATTTTAAATTTAATAAGTTCAATATGTCAGCACCCGCAGATAAAAAAAATATTTTCTTTAGTCAATGAAAAAGTAGTATTACCACTTAATCACCACAGATCCCCAAGTAAGTCCTCCACCTAGAGCTTCTAGGACTACAACATCTCCTTTTTTAATTTTATTTTGGGAAACGGCATAATCTAAAGCCAGCGGAATTGAAGCGGCAGAAGTGTTGGCGTGGTTTTCTACTGTGATGATAACCTTCTCTAAAGGTAAATTTAATTTTTCTGCAACGGCATTGAGAATGCGTAAGTTTGCTTGATGCGGGACTAATAGATCAATGTCTTTAGTTTCTAAGTTAGCTTTCTTTAACGAATGTAAAACCGATTTTGCCATTTTATCAACGGCATGTTTAAAGACTTCTTTACCAGCCATCTCGATATAGCCGGCTTGTTGATTTAGTGAAACACCGCCGGTAGTTTTTAGGATGCTATTTAGTGAACCATCAGAGTGTAGGCTTCCAGCAATTATACCACTTTCATCATGGCTTGCTTGCAATAAAACCGCGCCCGCACCATCGCCGAACAAAACGCAAGTGTTGCGATCTTGCCAATTAACAATGCGTGAAAGGCTTTCAGCGCCAACGACTAGCGCATTTTTTACTTGTCCGGATTTTATAAAATTATCAGCAATTGTTAAAGCGTAAACAAAGCCGGAGCAAACGGCTTGCACATCAAAAGCAAAAGCATTTTTAGCGCCTAATTTTGCTTGCAAGGTTGTAGCGGTTGCAGGAAATGTAAGGTCGGGTGTGGTAGTCGCTAAAATAATTAATTCAACATCTTCAGCTTTAAAATTTATTTTTTCTAAAGCGGCCTTTGCGGCTTGAAAAGCAAGGTCGGAAGTTAATTCACCTTCAGCAACAACATGTCTTTTTTTAATACCGGTACGCTCCGTAATCCATTCGTCGGAAGTTTCAACAATCTGCGATAAGTCTGTATTGGTGAGAATTTTTTTAGGTAAGTAGGAACCCGTAGTAACGATTTTACTTTTGATCATTTTGATTCTCCTCGTTTTCTTTATGAAGTGCTGAGGCGGAGGATTTTAATTCATTAGTAATTTGTTCGTTAATTTTATTTTCAACCAAAGAAATTGCCACTTTAATGGCATTGGCAAAGCCGATGCGATCAGTAGAGCCATGGCTTTTCACTACCACTGCATTTAAACCGACAAGCAGCGCACCATTATGCATTCTTGGATCAAGTGCCTTCGTGGCCTTTGTGATTGAATGGCTGGCTAAAAGATAGCCAAGTTTTGAAAAAATTGAACTAATAAAACCTTCTTTAACAACGCCGGACACCAGTTTTACAGTGCCTTCAATTGCCTTCAGGGTTATATTTCCGGTGAAGCCGTCAGTAACAACAACATCAACCGTTCCTTTCGTAATATCGTCTCCTTCAACATAGCCATAGAAGCAATCTTTAAGGTGGCTTTCTTTTAAAATTGTTGCCACATTTTGTACTTCTTCATGACCCTTTAAATCTTCAGAGCCAACATTTAAAATTCCAATTGAGGGATTTTCTAATTTTAAAACCGTACGAGCGAAGGCATGGCCCATTACTGCAAATTGAAATAAAACATCGGCATCACATGAAATATTAGCGCCCATATCAAGTAATACTGTGCCTTTCTTTTTTTGATTCGGAATAGAAGTAACAATAGCTGGGCGATCAATTGAGGGAAGGGGACGCAAAACAATCTTAGCCATGGCCATTAGAGCACCGGTGTTTCCCGCTGAAATTATAACATCAGCCTCACCATTTTTAACTGCATCAATTGCCAAGCGCATGCTTGATTTTATGCCTTTGCGCAAAGCAACGGAAGGTTTTTCATGCGCTGAAATTGCTTCATCAGTGTGAATTAAGCTATAGCGATCTTTAAGGTGACGACAATTTTGGATTATTGGAGTTATTTTTTGTTCATCGCCAAAAAATAAAAAATGTGTATCATCATTTAAAGAAGCTATGATGTCGGCTCCTTCGATAACGATTTGAGGGGCTCTATCGCCCCCCATGCAATCCAAAGCTACTCTATATTTAGTCACTGTTTTTGCTAATTACTCTTGAGAAGTTTTTTTCTTTTTGTCGGCCAAAACTTTACGGCCTTTGTAATATCCGTCAGCGGATATATGATGTGAAAGTTGAAATTCACCAGAAGTTTTATTTTCTATAACGTTAGAAAAATCGGCATCATAAGAACCATTGCTGCCTCTTCTCATTTTGCTTCTTGAGCTGGTTTTTTTCTTCTTTGGAACTGCCATGTTTAGTAAAGTTTAAATTGATAATTTTTGGTTAAGATGTAAGCTTAAAAACTTATAAGCTGGTTTAATAAAAGCAATATGAAAAAACTTTTAATTCTTTTTCTCATTTTCACTATTAATTCTTGCGTGTCAAGAGTTGATAAGCGCGGCTATATGTTTGATTTGTCAGGTCACGAAAGCTTACAAGAAGGGGTTACGACGAAAGATAATTTAATCAAAATTATGGGTTCACCGACTTTAATTTCTGATTCTGATCAAAGTGAATCTTGGATTTATTATGCTGAAGAGGTTAAATATTTGCTGTTTTTTAAACCGGAAATAGTAGGTCGCGATGTATTGATTGTAAGCTTTGATGAGGAAAATGTTATAAAAGATTTAAGTCGAATTAATTTGTCGGATGAGAATAAATTAGATTTTGTAGATGATGTTACTAAGGTTGAAAGTCACAAGGAAGAAGGACTCTTTAAGTCTCTCTTTAACAATATTGGAACTGTAAAATCGCAATGAAATTTTGTCTAATTCTAATTGCTACTTTAGTTGTGTCTTGTGGTCCGACATTTTATATGACGCGGAATGATAAGGTGGTAAATACTGAAATTGCTTGTCCGAATAATAAAAAAATTTTGGTAAAATATTCTTTAGTAAATGATGTTCGCGATGCAATTAAGACTTATTTTTATTATACCAAAAAAAGCGAGTCGAATGAAAAATACACAGTTTTGAGATTGCGTGACAGAAGATCTTTTTATATTAAAATTCCGCCGGAAGTTATGGTTACTTGTTTTGTTCGTGAAGTTCCTCATGGCGCAGTGGATGAGGATTATGTTTATGTGTTTTAGGGAAGGGGTAGGTAACTCTAGCAACTAACTCTCGCCAGTTTCATCATATAAAATCACATCACGAATTATTTCAGAATTTATATCACGAAAAGCACTCAGGGCGTTATTAATTTCATTTTTATTTACACCAACTGAAGAAAGTGCGGCGTGGCTAAGTTGTAGGCCGGTTTCCAGATTTTTAGAAACTACCAAGCTAGCACCAACTTTCTTGAAGCGATCGGCATTATTTATAGTTTCGGATTTAGCAACCACCAAAGCGTTTGGAAAATTCTCATGAATGAAACGGGTAATTTTCATACAGGCAATTTCATCTTCCATAGCGATAATTATTGATTCAGCGCGTTCAACGCCGATATAGCGTAAAATGTCGATATTCATAGCATCGCCATAGTAAATATTGTAGCCATTATTTTTTTCGATACGCACCAAACGATGATTATTTTCTAGTACGACATAACTTATTCCACGCTTGCGCAAAATATAGGCAACAACACGTCCAACCTTAGAGAATCCTATGATGATAACGTGTTTGGAAATATCACCGATTTCTCTTTTTATTTTATTATCGCGCAAAATTTCTTTAGTATAAAGCATGGCTTTTACATTGCGTCCTAGCGAGGCAAGAAGCGGTGTTAAGGCCATTGTGAAAGTTACGACCGTCATTAAAAATTGCGACAAATCTACTTCCATAAATTTTTGTTGAACTGCCATTACAAACACCACGAAAGCAAATTCACCGCCTTGCGAAAGTAATAATCCGGTGTGAATTGCGGGTGCTAAAGGAAAGCGAAAAATGCGGCATAAAAGCACAATTATCGAGGTTTTAACAAGGATTAAAGCAATTGATGCAGCAACGATGAAAGGAAAACTTTTTATAAGTAAATCAAAATCAAATGACATGCCGATTGTCATAAAAAACAATCCAAGCAACAAAGATTTTAGTGATAATATCTCTTCTTCAACGCGATATTTATATTCGGTTTCAGCAACCATCAAGCCAGCGATGAAAGCGCCAAGAGCAAAGGACAAGCCCATGTAATTGCTTAAATAAGCGGCACCTAAAACTACGATTAAAGTAAAACTTAAAAACAACACATCGCTTTTAGCTTCGGCAATCAAACGATAAAATGGGCGTAATAATAAACGTCCAATGACGAAAATTATCGCCATGGCAATTGCGGCATCAATCAAGGCGCCACCTAGTGCATGACCAACTTGCAAATCACTTTTAGTAAGAAGTGGAAGTAAAACTAAAATTGGAATTACCGCTAAATCCTGCATCAATAAAACTGAAAAAGATAAGCGACCGACGCGAGTTGATTGCTCGGCATGTTCAGCAATAACCTGCATTACGATTGCCGTCGAAGACAGTGATAGAGCACTTCCGACGATTATTGCGGTTTCTAAATTTAAGTGGATAAATCTATAACAAATAAAAGAAATTACTGCGGAAGTAAAAATTACTTGCAAGCCGCCGAAACCCAAAACATATTTGCGCATGGCAATTAATCGACTGAAAGTTAATTCTAAACCGATGGCAAAAAGTAAAAAAACTACACCAAGTTCAGCAATTGATTTTGTGGTTTCAGCGCTTTTTAAAACTCCAAATCCGAAAGGTCCGATGGCCGCTCCTGCTACTAAATAGCCAAGCGCTGGGCTTAGTCCCAATTGTTTAAAAATAATAACAATTGCAACTGACGCAAAAAGCAGAACTAAAATATCGCGTAAGTAACTGATGTCGTGCATTTTTTAAGAAATTAAATTGCCAATTTTGTAAACCAAGTTTATAAATAAGCGAATTTTACAGGCAAGGAACTTTTAATTTATTTAACATGACAATTCTTTCGGATAAAACTATTGCAGAGCTTGCAAAATCACAGCGTATGATTGAGCCATTTATTGAGCAGCAAGTTAAAGTTAATGGCACCGGTAATAAAATTATTTCTTACGGAAATTCTTCTTACGGCTATGATGCACGCGTTTCTAATGAATTTAAAATTTTTACAAATATTGATTCGGCAATTGTCGATCCTAAAAATTTTTCAGAAAATAGTTTTGTTAATAGAAAAACCGATGTTTGTATAATTCCGCCGAACAGCTTCGCTCTAGCGCGGACGATTGAATATTTTCGAATCCCGAAAGATGTTTTGGTGGTTTGCGTTGGAAAATCTACTTATGCGCGTTGTGGAATTATTGTAAATGTTACGCCTTTAGAACCGGGTTGGGAAGGGCATGTTACTTTAGAATTTTCTAATACGACACCGCTTCCGGCCAAGATTTACGCTTTTGAAGGAGCTTGTCAGTTTTTATTTTTGAAAGGTGATAAACCTTGTGAAGTTTCTTATGATATGCGTCATGGGAAATATATGGGGCAGGTTGGCGTGACTTTGCCGAAGGTATAGTTGACGGTTGACGGTTGTCAGTTGTTAGTTTTAAAAATTTTATGGTTAAATTTTTTTTATTTTTTTTACTGGCAATAACTAGCGCTTTTGCACAACGTGCCTATTACGACCCTAATAAAAACCGTGAAGATGTAAACGTAATTCCTCGTGGATTTAATGAAGAAGATGTTAAGGTGATAAATTCTTATTCTGAAGAAACTCCATCGGTTTTTGAACCTCGCAATCCTACTCCCTCAAGGTTTTTTGCAGCTGATTTATCAATGCCGGAAACTTTTTCTACCAGTAATAATTTAGCAAAAAAACCGGGAGCATTTTATCGTGCTTATGGTGAAATTATTTTCGTGCAAGGAACCATAAAAGATTCTTTTGGATTGCCGATTGAAGGCGCAATTGTAGAAATTTGGCAAACGAATTCCGCCGGAAAATATCATACTTTGCTTGAGCCGGGAAGCGAATATATCGATAAATATTTTAGCATGTCGGGGCGCGCTATTACTGATAATTTAGGAAATTATTATTTTATCACGATAATGCCGGGAAGTTCTCCGGGCAGGGCACCACATATTAATATGAATGTCTATCACACCAGATTCGGCAAGCTTGAAACAGAAATGTATTTTGAAAATCATCCTTATAATAATAGCGATTATCAATATTTGTCTTATGATGAGGATGAAAGGAAAGCTCTTACGGCCTCAGTGCATCACACTGATATTTTTAATACTAAATCTATAAAATTATTTACCTTTGATATTTTAATGAAAGGTATTCATCAATTTAAAAAATTTTAAATGAGACCGAAATCACAAAAACAATTACAGCTTGGAGAAACCATAAAGCGCGCTATGTCAGAGATTTTTTTGCGCGAAGATATTTTAACTGATCCCAAAAATTATATTACGATTTTGGAAGCTGACGTTAGTCCTGATGCCAAGAATGTGAAAATTTTTATCGATATTTTTGGCAATGAACAAAACCATGACAAAATTGTTGCCGAATTAAATAAATTAGCGCCGCATTTTCGGTTTAAGCTTGCAAAAAAATTAACGGTAAGAGTTGTGCCGGAAGTTTTGTTTGTGCTGGATAAGACGGAAAGAAATGCAAGTAGCATTGAAAGTTTAATTGAATCCGAAGCAAAAAAATATAAATAATTCTTCATCATTGCGAGCTTAAACGAAGCAATCCACTTCGTCGCGTCATGGGTTGCTTCGCTTACGCTCGCAATGGCGGAGAAAATTACTAAAAAAATGAAACAAATTTCCATCTTCGGTTCCACCGGTTCCATCGGTAAAAACACCATCGAAGTAATAAAAAATGATCCAAAAAAATTTAAGGTTATCGCTTTAGTTGCAAAAAACGATGCTAAAACTTTAATCGCACAAGCTTTGGAATTACAGCCTTCTTACGTTGTTATCGAAAATGAAAAAAAATATTTAGAAGTAAAAGAAGCACTTAAAAAAAGTAGAAAAATCACGGTTCTAGCCGGTGAAAAATCCATTTTGGAAGTTGCAAAAATAAAATGTGATTTGTTGGTTTTAGCAATTGTTGGTGCAGCCGGAATGTTGCCGGCGCTTTGTGCCATCAGGGCCGGGTCAAATATTGCACTTGCCAATAAAGAATCTTTGGTTTGCGCCGGCGAGTTTTTAATGCGTGAAGCTAAAAATAAAAATGTAAAAATTTTGCCGGTTGATTCGGAACATAATGCGATTTTTCAAATTTTTGAAAATGAAAATTTACAAAGAATAGATGATATCGTGCTTACAGCCTCGGGGGGCCCGTTTTTTAACGGCAAAAAAGATTTTAAAAAAATTACGGTTTCTGAAGCATTGAAACATCCGAATTGGAAAATGGGTGCTAAAATTTCGATAGACTCGGCGACCATGATGAATAAAGGCTTGGAGATGATAGAAGCCTTTCATCTGTTTCCGGTAAAAAAAGAACAAATAAAAATTTTGGTTCATCCGCAATCGATAATTCACGGCATGGTAAATTATCAAGACGGCTCAAGCCTTGCTATGCTTAGCTTGCCGGATATGAAAGTTCCGATTTCTTATGCGCTTTCTTTTCCAAAAAGGATGCAAATCAAACACCAAAAAATGGATTTAGCTAAAATAAATAAATTAGAATTTTTTGCAGTTGATCAAAAAAAATTTCCGGCGGTAAAATTATGCTATGAAGTTTTAAAAGCTGACGGTAATGCGCCGACAATACTTAATGCAGCCAATGAAATAGCGGTTGCAAAATTTTTAAATGGCGAAATAACTTTTGATAAAATTACTAAAATTGTGGAAAAAACTTTGGCAAAAATTGCTCATAAAAAATTATCATCAATTGATGAGGTTATTTTTTGTGATAATCAAGCTAGAGAAATTGCTAAATTAATTAATATATAAAATGACAAAAGCTTCGGGATTAATCAAAAATTTTATTACGAATAAAGGATTGGCAAAGTTTAATTCTTTACGATTTTTTCAAAGTTACGATGTTATGTCATTAGGAGCGTTAAATGAAAAATCTCACGGAAGAACAAAAGCAGAATCGTTGTTAGAACGTGCTATTGTGTGTCTTCATGATCATGAAAATAAAACTATTGATAGCGAATTTATTGAAATAAATCATTCTGCTTTTGATAATAAAATAAATTTTTATTGTTTGGAAAGTGATAAAGAAAGTGATATGAATGCCGTAATTATTTTTGCCGTAGCCGGCGGAAGAATAGTCGGAAGAATGATGATGGGCAATGCTCCGACCCACGAACATTTAATCGTACTGAATGTTGATAAGAAAGAATTAAAAGATGCTGGTATTACTATTTCTGAGCGAGAAATTAGTTCCGAAATGATAAAAACTTATATTGATGGGCGTGGGCTTAATGATAAGGTAAAAGAAGAGATTTTAGAAAGGCCGCTTCATATTTCTTGTGTTGGTGGTGGTGCGGGCTATATTGAAGAAGTTAATAAATCTTTGTCAGGTTTAACAAAAGAATCACTTAAGGTAAGGGATTTATATAATTCGGCTTGCAGCGCCACGATTGATCCTATGTTTGGTGTATCGCTTGGAAAGCCTGCAACAGAACGGTTGATGTAATATGACTCAATTAATTTTACAGAACTTTCTCTCTTTTATTTTAATAATTTCAGTAATCGTTTTTGTTCACGAGTTCGGCCATTTTATTGTGGCGCGTTTTTGTGGCGTAAGAGTTGAACAATTTTCAATTGGTTTTGGTCGTGAATTGCTTGGTTTTACCGACAAAAAACAAACACGTTGGAAAATTTGTTTATTGCCTTTGGGTGGTTACGTTAAAATGTTTGGCGATCGCAATGCAGCTTCGATGCCTGATTCAGAGGCGCTGGAACGCATGAGTGCGGAAGAAAAAAAATACGCTTTTTTAGCAAAAAATGTTTACCAAAGAATTGCTATTGTTGCAGCTGGACCAGTTTTTAATTTTTTGCTCACCATTTTTTTATTCACAATTATTTTTCGTATAAATGGCCTCAATACAGTATTACCAATAGTTCACGAGATAATGCCGCAAAGCGCTGCTTTTGAAGCCGGAATAAAAAAAGGTGATAGAATTTTGGAAATTAATGGCAAAGAAATAAAAGATTTTTCAGAAATTCAAGATGTGATAACGCTTAATCAAACAACGGAAATGGATGTTCTTCTTCAGCGTAAAAATAAATTTCTTGAAATAAAAGTTACACCGAAAATGCAAAAAAGAAAAGATGCTTTTGGTGATGAAGTTGAGGTTGCAACCTTTGGAATTGCGGCTTCGGAAATTAATCGCCAAGAATTAAATTTATATCAAAGTTTTATTCAGGCTAATTTAGAAACCCTAAAAATTACGGTAATGATTTTTAAAACTACCGGTGATTTAATTTTAGGAAAGCGGGATTTAAAAGAATTGGGTGGTCCTATAAAAATCGCGCAATATTCCGGAAAAACTGCAGCAATGGGAATTATGGCGGTGATGTGGTTTGCCGCGATGATTTCACTTAATTTGGGTATAATGAATTTATTGCCAATTCCGGTTTTAGACGGCGGACATTTGCTTTATTATTTTATTGAAGCCTTGCGCGGCAAAGCTTTGTCGCCCAAAGCACAACAAATCGGATTTAATTTTGGTTTAAGTTTTATATTGGCGCTTATGATTTTTACTACGTTTAATGATATTAAAAATTTATTGCATTAATGAAAAAATTAATAATTTTAATTTTAGTTATCGGAAGTTTATCAGCGCTTTATTTTTTTGTGATAAAGCCGCGCTTGAGTCAGCCTGCACCGAATATAGCTATGAGTAAAGTTGAAGTTACGGTTATGAAAGTGCAAAAACAACAAGTGCAACCGACTCTTGATTTACCTGGACGCGTGAATTCTTTTCGTATTGCGGAAGTTCGACCGCAAGTTGATGGCGTGATTAAAAAAATAAAATTCAACGAAGGAAGTTTAGTGAATGAAGGCGATTCGCTTTACCAGATTGATCCGTCAATTTATCAAGCGGCTTATGATGGCGCGTGGTATAATTTGATTGCGGCGCGCGCTAAAAAAAATCGTTATCAGAATTTACTTAAAGAAGATGCTGTGAGTAAACAGGAATTTGATGATGCGGTTGCGACCTACGCATTAGCGGATGCCGACTTTAGAAAAGCGCGCACTAATCTTGATTTTAGTAAAGTTTTAGCGCCAATTTCCGGTTTTGTCGGTAAATCAAATGTTACGGAAGGAGCCTTGGCTTCAGTGACCGCGTCACCAATTCTTACAACGATTACTCAACTTGATCCGATTTATGTTGATGTAGTTCAACCAAGTAAAGACGCGCTTAAAATGAGTGAACAAATCGGAATTGAAGTTGGTTTGATTAATGATGAATTAAATTATTCTGAGCGCGGAGAGTTAAAATTAGTGGAGGTTTTTGCTGATGAGAGTACAGATTCAGTGCGGCTTCGTGCTATTTTTAAAAATGCAGAAAGAAAATTGATTCCGGGAATGTTTGTTAATGCGCGATTATTTTTAAAGCCGTTTGAAGCAATTACCGTGCCGCAAAAAGCCGCAAGCCGCGCTCCGGATGGTAGTTTATTGGTTTGGGTTGTAACGCCGGAGAATACAGCAAAAATGCGTCCGATTAAAGCCTCACAAATTTTTGGCGATTCTTGGATTGTGAGTGAAGGCCTACAAGAAGGAGAGGTGGTGATTGTTGCGGGATTTTTAAAGATTGCGGAAGGTGCGGTAGTTAATCCGGTTTTTGAGGATAAACCAAAATAATAGTAGTTATTGATATATATAAAAAAACTATGCCAAAATCTGAGCATAATTGAATTTGAATACAGGCTCTAGTCACCCTGAGCTTGTCGAAGGGTGTGTTTATACTTAAGAGTCCCAACGCATGCTTCGACAGGCTCAGCATGACTACGAAGTTATTTTGTAACTAAAAACTAATGTCCAATTTCTTCATCGACAGACCAATATTCTCCTGGGTTCTTGCCATCATCGTGATGCTTGCGGGTGCCTTGGCGATTTTTAAAATGCCGATTGAACAATATCCAAATATCGCACCTCCTTCAGTTTCAATTTCAACTTCGCTTCCCGGTGCTTCCGCCGAAAGTTTGGAAAATAGTGTAACGCAAGTAATCGAACAAAGCCTTACCGGCATTGATTCCATGCGTTATTTTTCTTCAAGCTCGGATTCTGACGGTAACGTAAATATCACTATAACTTTTGAACCAAAAACCAATCCCGATATTGCGCAAGTGCAAGTGCAAAACAAGTTACAAGCCGCGATGCCATTGCTTCCACTTGAGGTTCAACAACAAGGCGTGCGCGTTAATAAAGCTAATAATAATTTTCTTTTGGTGATTGGACTTTATTCGGAAGATGATTCAGTGAGCGAAACTGCGCTAGGTGATATTTTATTAACCGACATGAAAGATAATATTTCGCGCATCAATGGTGTTGGCAATACCACAACCTTTGGCAACCCGCGTGCCATGCGGATTTGGCTCGATCCCGGAAAACTTTATGGTTACAAATTAACAACTGCGGAAGTCATCGCCGCAATTAAAGCGCAAAATGCCGATGTGGCGGCAGGCCAGCTGGGCGGCCTTCCGGCGGTAAAAGGTCAACAATTAAACGCCACAATTACTTCGCAATCCAAATTAAAAAATGTGGTTGATTTTGAGCGAATTGTTTTGCGTGCCAATAAAAACGGTTCGCAAGTACGCTTAAAAGATGTGGCAAAAGTTGAGCTTGGTTCGCAAAGTTATAGTACGGTTGCGCGCTACAAACGCCATCCGGCGGCAGGGATGGCTGTAATTTTGGCAAGTGGCGCGAACGCTTTGCAAACTGCCAAAGATGTGAAAGCGAAAGTTGCCGAGCTTACAAAAATTTTACCAAAAAGTGTTAAAGTAATTTATCCTTTTGATTCAACTCCTTTCATTAAACTTTCAATCGTTAGCGTTGTTGAAACTTTAATCGAAGCGATATTTTTGGTGTTTTTGGTGATGTTGCTTTTCTTACAAAACTTCCGCGCCACGCTGATTCCAACGATCGCCGTGCCTGTAGTTTTACTTGGAACTTTAGGAATTTTATTTTCTCTTGGTTACACGATTAATACTTTAACGATGTTTGCGATGGTGCTTGCAATCGGCTTGCTGGTTGATGATGCGATTGTTGTCGTAGAAAATGTCGAGCGCATCATGCATGAAGAAGGCTTGTCGCCAGTTGATGCTACGCGAAAATCAATGCAACAAATCACAGGCGCTTTGATTGGAATTGCTTTGGTGCTTTCCGCAGTATTCGTGCCGATGGCCTTTTTTGGTGGCTCGGCAGGCGCAATTTATCGCCAATTTTCGGTAACGATTGTTTCGGCAATGACACTTTCAGTTTTAGTGGCGTTAATTTTATCACCTTCACTATGCGCGACAATACTAAGTGCAGAGCATAAAAGTGAAAATAAATTCCTAAATATGTTTAACCAAAAATTAGACGTACTTAGAAATTTTTATGCTACAAAATCAAATGCTATGGCTAAGCGTATTATGCGCTTCTTCATGGTTTATATTGTGATGGTTGGCGGCTTGGTATTTTTATTTATGCGCATGCCAACTTCGTTTTTACCAACCGAAGATCAAGGTATGATGTATCTTATGATTAATGCACCAAGCGGTGCCACTATTGAGCGCACAACCGAAAGCTTAAAACAGGTTGAAGATTATTTTTTAAGCAAAGAAGAAAAAAATATCGATCATTTATTTACAGTGGGCGGCTTTAGTTTTGCGGGTCGCGCGCAAAATGCCGGTTTTGGTTTTGTTGGTTTAAAAGATTGGGATTTAAGAAAAAAACCTGAGCAATCAGTGATGGCAATATCGGGTCGGGCGATGGGAGCACTTTCACAAATAAAAGATGCAATGGTTTTCACTTTCTTTCCGCCGCCAATTCGTGAGCTTGGAAACGCTTCCGGTTTTGATTTACAACTTCTTGATCGCGCCGGTTTAGGTCACAATGCCTTGATGGGTGCTAGAAACCAGTTGCTTGGAATGGCTTCGAAAAATCCATTATTAATTGGTGTAAGACCAAATGGTTTAAGCGATGTAGCACAATTTAAAGTTGATGTAAATTATGAAAAAGCTTCAGCGCTTGGACTTGCAATTTCTGATGTTAATCAAACTTTGCAAACAGCTTGGGGCTCGGTTTATGTTAATGATTTCCTTGATCGCGGCCGAATTAAAAAAGTTTATCTACAAAGCGAAGCCGCGTCACGCATGAATCCGGACGATTTAGGAAAATGGTATGTAAAAAATAATAGCGGCAACATGGTTTCGTTTAGCAGTTTCGCCAGTGGACATTGGATTTTTGGTTCACCAAAATTAGAAAGATTCGGCGGAATTTCTTCAATCAACATTCAAGGCGGAGCCGTTCCGGGTGTAAGCTCGGGAACGGCAATGGCCGAAATGGAAAAAATGATAAAAAAATTACCGGAAGGAATTGATTATGCCTGGTCAGGAATTTCTTACGAAGAAAAAACGTCCGGTTCACAAACTTTATCGCTTTATGCAGTTTCAATTTTAGTAGTATTTTTATCACTTGCCGCTCTTTACGAAAGTTGGCTAATTCCATTTTCAGTAATTTTAGTAGTGCCTTTCGGAATCATTGGCGCGCTAATATTTTCAAGTGTTGCCGGCATGAGCAATGACGTTTATTTCCAAGTCGGACTTTTAACTACAATTGGTTTGTCAGCCAAAAATGCCATTTTGATTGTGGAATTTGCTGAGAGTTTAAGAAGATCAGGACATGAAATTCTTGAAGCAACATTGATTGCAACCAAACAAAGATTTCGCCCGATTATTATGACTTCAATGGCATTTATTTTAGGCATTACACCGCTTGCAACTGCTTCTGGTGCGGGTTCGGTAAGTCAAAGAGAAATTGGTATTGGAGTAATGGGCGGTATGTTTGTTGCAACATTTGTGGCAACTTTATTTGTGCCGATGTTTTATGTTTTGGTGCAGAAACTGGCTAGAAGATAATTTTGTAAGAGTCCGTCGCCATGCTTCGACAGGCTCAGCATGACTGCTTTGATTTTTCAGTAGTCATGCTGAGCCTGTCGAAGCATGGCAACGGACTCGTATTAAAATAACTATGAAATTACTAAAACTTTTTCTAACAATATTACTTTTCTCCTGCACCATGGAGCCGCACTATCAAAGGCCGTATAACAAAGTGCCATTACAGCCGACTACCAATCCAAACAAGAAAAATATCAATAATATTTCCTGGCAAGAATTTTTTACGTCACCCGATTTACAGCGCATAATTCAACTTGCGCTCGATAATAATCGCGATTTAAAAGTTGCTAATTTAAATATCGAATCGGCGCAAGAAACTTACGGAATTTCGCGTGCTAATTTATTGCCATCAGTTAATGCCATAGCCTTTGAAACAAAGCAGGGAGTGCCGGGAGCCTTTGCTGCATTTACGCCGCGCAAACAATTTCGTGCAAATATTTCTCTCGCATCTTATGAAATAGATTTTTTCGGAAGATTACGTTCACTAAAAAAATCAGCGATGGAAGATTTGCTTTCAACCGTTGAGGCTCATAATGTTATGAAGATCAGCGTGATTTCGGAAACCGTTAATGCTTACGCGCAATTATTGATGGATAGTGAGATTTTGCAAATTGCCGCTGATAATGTTGTTGAACAAACTAACCGTTATAAATTTAGTGAACTGCGTTACAAAAATGGTATCGACTCTAGAGCCACGCTACTTAACAATGAAAGCTTAATGGAAAGCGCTAAAATAACTTATGAAAATTATAAAAAAATTGTCGAGCAAGATAAAAGCGCTTTGATGATATTGACAGGCGTTTTTGATGAAAAATCTTTGCCGCAAATTTCTAATTTAAATGAGATAAAAATTAATGAAGAATTGTTAGAATTTGTGCCATCGGAAAGTTTACTGTCGCGTCCCGATGTTAAACAAGCGGAGCATAATTTAAAAAGTGCTAACGCCAATATTGGCGCGGCTCGCGCGGCATTTTTTCCGGCGATTACTTTAACCGGAAATTATGGTTACGGTTCGCGTGAATTAGGAACTTTGCTTAAATCAAATCTTTGGTCGTTTACGCCACAAATTTCATTACCAATTTTTAACGGAGGTAAAAATTTTGCTAACTTAAAATTGGCTGATGTCAGAAAAAAAGTGCAAATTGCAAATTATGAAAAAGCCATTCAAACGGCGTTTAAAGAAGCTTCAGACGAACTTAATCATCGCCAGGCAATTGTTAATCAATTAAAATCATCAGAAAAAATTTTAAAAGCTCGCCAAAAAGCTTTTGATTTATCAGTAGCACAACACAAACAAGGAATAAGCAGCGCCCGCGATATTGTTGATACCAAGCTAGCTTTGCTTTCAGCAAGACAAGATCAAGCAACAACTAAAAAAGAATATATTGCCAATTTGATTATGCTTTATAAGGCGCTTGGTGGGGGAAGTGATTTGGAGAATTAGTCGTAATAAAAACTCATAGTCATGCTGAGCCTGTCGAAGCACGTGTTTGGCATAATTAAAAAAATGTGATGCTGTTTTCCCAAAAAATCGCATTACTTTT
>CAZOKU010000002.1:0-69978 GCA_964580715.1 uncultured Rhizobium sp.
ACTTGCCCTGCAGCATTAACGTTATAATCAGTAAAATTATTATGGCTCAAACCAGCAGCATTAGGAGGTGCAATATTAATTTGATCAACCCCAGAAGCCGTATGCGTAACCACCGTAGCCGTTGAACCATCCACAGCAATTGGCAAATCAGAAGCTAAAGCTACAGCAGGAAAAGACAAAGGAACAAAAGCAGAAACCGCGAAAGCCAAAGAAAAAGAACCAAAAACCCCCTGAAAAACCAAAGCAACAACAGCAAACAAAGCCAAAAACCGACGAAAAGCAAAAAACAGTACAAAAGTGAATTGATAAAACAGAAGCAACATCAGTGGTGTATTGGTTTAAATCGTGATTAAAAAATTAAAATGGCGTTAAAACAACAAAACCAATATAAAAAAAACAACCAAAAAATCAACAAATTTTTTGATTAGGCATAAACAAAAGGGCGGAATTACAAATTCCGCCCAGCAGCAGAAGATTCCGCCCAGAACAGATATAACCCAAAACCTTTTCTTATTCTCTCATCAAACCCTGCAACCTGCGTGAAAAATCTTTTGCGTCTTTGATTGGCTCATCTTCAATGATACAAGCCAAATCAAACAAAGTTTTAACAACATCCGTCGCCTCTTCTTTCTTTGCTTCATCTAAACATTTTTCTTTTAAAGATTTAACAATTTTATTATTCGGATTGATTTCAAAAATTTTTGCCGATGCAGCTTGAATCTGTTTTTGCTCAAGCAAAAATCTTTCTAAACGAATGTCCATTGAGTTTGAATCAACCGCTAAACAAGCTGGGCTGTCCGTCAATTTTTTTGAAATTCTTGCATCAGCAATTTTATCGCCCAAAACTTCTTTAATAAATTTTAAAACGCCTTCAAAATCGCTGCTGGTGACATCTTTTATCTCTTCTTTTTTGCTTTCTTCAGTTTTTTCATCCAATTTTTTATCAATTTGTTCTAAATCAACATCATGACGATTGATTGATTGAAATTCCTTGTCTTTGTAAGGCAACGCAACTGTAACCCAAAATTCATCAACCGCATCAGTTAAAAACAAAACCTCAACATCTTTTTTCAAGAAAATTTCTAACTGTGGCGAAGATTTTATTTTTTCAACTGATTCACCAGTCAAGAAATAAATTTTGTCCTGACCAATTTTTACGCGGTCTAAATATTCAGCAAGCGAAATCAATTTTCCTCCAGACTTAGAAGAATGAAAACGACAAATTTCTAAAATTTTTTCTCTAAAATCAGAAGATTCACAAAGCCCTTCTTTTAAAACTGCACCAAAATTTTCCCAAAATTTTAAATATTCTTCCTCGCTTTCATTGGCCTTCTTCTTCAGCTCTGACAACACTTTATTCACCACTGATTTTCTGATTTTTTCTAAGATCAAATTATGCTGCAAAGTTTCGCGACTGATGTTGAGCGGCAAATCATCAGAATCAATAAGGCCGCGCAAAAAGCGCATGCAAGTTGGCACCAAATTTAAATCTTCTGAAATAAAAACTTTTTTTACATAAAGCTTCACTGAAGTTCTGCGATCTGGATGAAACAAATCAAACGGCTTGCTTGAAGGAATAAAAAGTAAATTTGTATAGCTCACCAAACCTTCTGCTTTATTGTGCAAAACCATGTAAGGCTCGCCTGGCAAATGTGAAAGATGCTTGTAAAAATTTTGATATTGTTCTGCCGTAATTTCCTCTTTCGGCTTAGTCCAAAGCGCCGAGGCAGAATTTAAAACTTCAATTTTTGCACCAGCTTCTAGAGTTTCTGGCACAAATTCAATTTTAAAATTAATGTGATCAGAATAAGTTTGAACTATATGCTTGATGTGAAAGCGGTCTAGGAAGTTATCCGCGTCATCTTTAAGATGTAAAATTATTTTTGTGCCATGCGTTATTTTTTCATCCGCTTCAGAAATGCTAAATTCGCCAGCGCCCGCAGATTCCCATTTCCAAACTTTATCATCATCAAATTTTCGTGAAAATACTTCCACTTTATTTGCGATCATAAAACTAGAATAAAAACCAACGCCAAATTGCCCAATCAGCTGCACATCTTTTTGCTTGTCACCAGTAAGCGACTTTAAAAATCCTTCAGTTCCCGAGCGCGCAATTGTGCCTAAATTATTGATTAAATCTTCACGATTCATGCCAATTCCATTGTCCGTAATGATCAGCAACTTTTTTGCCTTATCAACGGTAATCGAAATTTTTAATTCATCTTTTGCCAAATCTGGATTTTGCACCGAAAGATAGCGCAATTTATCACAAGCATCAGAAGCATTAGAAATCAACTCTCGCAAAGCCACATCACGATTTGTGTAAAGCGAATTAATCATTAAATTGAGAATTTTTCCAACCTCAACATCAAAATTAAATTTTTGTTCTGTCATAAATATTTTTTTATTTTTAAGTGATTAACTTTCGTAATGTTTCATTAATAAGCGAAGACCCCTCACCCTAACCCTCTCCCCGCTCGCGAGGAGAGAGGACGCGTGTATAAAGCCTTATCATTACACCCTTCTCCTCACTCTCAAAGAGAAGGGATATTGGTTTTAGAGATAGAATCTTATTCACGGGTATCCCCTCTCCCCGCAAGCGGGGAGAGGGTTAGGGTGAGGGGCTTTTATCTATTAATTGAAACATTATATTAATTTTAAATATTATCTAAACTATATAATTTCAAGACCCCAACTTTTTAAACTTCCCAACAATCACTTCTTCCAACTCAATATCCTTTCTACCAACAACCTCAGCAATCGAAGTCACCCCAAACTCCTTAATTCCGCAAGGCACAATCTTTTCAAAACCCGACAAATCAGGATCCACATTAATCGCAATGCCATGATAAGAAACCCATTTTTTTATCTTAATTCCAAGTGCTGCAATTTTTTTCTCTAAACCATCATGATTAACCCAAATTCCAACTCTGCCCTTTCTGATTTCTCCTCTAATTCCAAACTCCGCTAAAATTTCAATCACCCAATTTTCCAAAAACTCAACAAAACGCGCAACATCAGGCGCTTCTGGTGCAAAAAATTTTTTTAAATCAAGCATCACATAAACAATTTTCATGCCCGGCGCGTGATAAGTATATTTCCCGCCACGATTAGTTTTAAAAACTGGAATATCGGTTTCCCCAAGCAAATCCTCATCTTTCGCGCTAACTCCTGCAGTATAAACTGGATGATGTTCCAAAATCCAAATCAGCTGTTTTTCCTTGCCACTTATAATGCCATCAACCCGCTGCTGCATAAATTCCACAGCATCTTGAAAAGAAACTAATTCTTTACTGATTTTAAATTCAATATTATCAAGCATTGAGGAATAAAAAAAATTAAACTAAGGTTTGTTTTTTATTTAAATTAACATTTAAAACATGATCGGTAAATTACGCGGTTTTATTGATTCAGTCAATGACGATAAAGCAATAATTGACGTTTCTGGCGTGGGCTATGTGGTTTTTATCGCCAAAAAAACTGCAGATTTTTTAAAACAATTCCCCAAAGAAAAAGAAGTTTCTCTAACCATTGAAACCATTGTTAAAGAAGACTCAATCGAGCTTTATGGCTTTGGATCAGAAATTGAAAAAATCTGGTTTCTAGAACTAACCAAAGTGCAAGGAGTTGGCGCAAAAATGGCGCAAAAAATTCTCAGCGCCTTTACAATTTCTGACCTCGCCAAAGCTTTAATTTCTTCTGACATTAAAGCTTTTTCACAAATTTCAGGAATTGGCCCAAAACTTGCCAGTCGCCTTACAACCGAGCTTAAAGACAGTCCAAAGAAACTGGGAATTGATGTTGGAATCAACATTGATAAAGCATCAGATTTTTCTAAACTCACAAACAATCACATAGTTTCAGATGCACTTTCCGCCCTTGAAAACCTTGGCTATAAAAAAGCCGATTGCCTAAAAGTGATAAATTTCCTAATTTCTGAAAATGAAAAAATCACTCTCGAAAGCTTAATCACCTCGTCTTTGCGAGAATTATCTAAAAATCGATTTTAAAACCTATGCCAAAACATGAAGATCTAAACTCAACCTTAAATCAGGAAGATCCAAGCGAAAAAAGCAACGAAAACATCCTACGTCCGCTTTATTTGCGAGACTTTTTGGGGCAAGAAAAACTCAAAGAAAATTTACAAATTTTCATTAATGCTGCAAAAAACCGTAAAGAAGCACTTGACCATGCTTTATTCTACGGCCCTCCCGGCCTTGGAAAAACCACTCTTGCGCAAATCATTTCTCACGAAATGGGTGTTGGTTTTAAAGGCACTGCCGGCCCTGTCATTTCTAAGTCTGGTGATTTAGCTGCAATTTTAACCAATCTTCAGGCAGGAGACGTTTTATTCATCGATGAAATTCACCGCTTAAACAAAAATGTCGAAGAAGTTTTATATGCCGCAATGGAAGATTTCAAACTCGACATCATGATTGGCGAAGGCCCAGCAGCACGCGCCATTAAAATTGACTTGCCAAAATTCACACTAGTTGGCGCAACCACACGCGTTGGATTAATTGCAAACCCCCTAAAAGACCGCTTTGGCATTCCCCTTCGCATCAATTTTTACAGCCCACAGGAGCTTGAACAAATCATCATTCGTGATGCACGAATTTTAGAAATTGAAATTGAAAAAAACGCTGCAGCAGAAATCGCTAAAAGATCGCGCGGAACCCCAAGAATCGCGATTCGCCTGCTCAAACGTGTTCGAGATTTTGCCAGTCATGCTCAAGAACAAATCATCAGTCAAAAAACTGCTGATCACGCCCTACAGCGCCTTGAAATCGACAATGCTGGCCTTGATGCTTCTGATTATCGCTATCTAAAATTTATCGCGATCAACTATCGCGGAGGCCCTGTGGGAATTGACACGATTGCTTCAGCAATTGGCGAAGAAAAAGACACTGTCGAAGACACTATTGAACCATATTTAATCCAACAAGGCTTCGTTGAAAAAACCCCACGCGGCCGCATTTTAACCGAAACCGCGCTAAAACATCTTGGAATATAAAATGTAAGGTGTAAAATGCCTTACATTATTACTTTACAATTTTACCTTACTTTATGGAAACCACAAATCACACTTACACCAAAACCAGTCTTTATCTGAGAGACGACCTCAAAGAAAAGATCCACAAGCTTGCTCCTAAACAAAAACAAAGCGATTTTATTAATCAGACCTTAGAAAACACTTTAAAAAATCTTGAAAAAGAAATGATTAAACAAGAATTGTTGAAAGATTTAAAATCTATTAAAAAAATCAAAAGTAAAACTACAGCAAAACAAACTTTGGAAAAACTTAGAAAACAAAGAGAAAAAGTTTTGCTAGGCAGATTAAGCAAATAAAATTAAACCAACATCACAAACCATGACAAAAAAATTTGTAATCGACTCATGCGTCTTTATGAAGCTGTTTCTTGAAGAAGATGATGATAAAATAGCAGAAAAACTATTAATAGAAGCTATCAAAAATTATAATCAAATTTACGTTCCAAGTATTTTTATTTACGAAATATCAAATATTGCAGCAAATAAAAACTTAGACTTAAAACATTTTTTTTCTATTTTAGAAAAATATGAAAAATCCGTTTTAAAAATAATCGAACCTTCTGCTGATTTACTTAAAAAATCAATTAAAATGGCTAAAAGTGGCAATACAAAATCTGACTATCCTTCTGTTTATGATTGCATTTATCATGTTTTGGCAATTGAAAAAAATTGTGTTTTTATTACTAGCGATCATAAACATTATGCCAAAGCAAAAAAATTTAGTTTTATTAAACTATTAAAAGACTATGGAAAATAAAAAAATTCTTCTAATCATCACTGGCTCAATTGCCGCTTACAAATCAATGGATTTAATCCGTTTGCTTACGAAGAAAAATTATGACATCACCTGCATTTTAACCAAAGCAGCACAAGAATTTATCACGCCCCTTCTTGCTTCAAGCCTTTCTGGCAACAAAACTTACACCGAGCTTTTTTCAGCTGATGAAGAACAAGAAATGGGGCATATCAACCTTTCGCGTCAAGCTGATTTAATTGTTGTTGCTCCAGCTTCTGCAGATTTTATCGCTAAAATGGCCAATGGTTATGCTGATGATCTGGCTTCTTCTGTAATTTTAGCCGCCAATAAAACAATATTTGTAGCCCCAGCAATGAATGAAAAAATGTGGGATAATAATAGCACTCAGCAACATCTAAAACAGCTCTTAGAAGCAGAAATATCAATCATCCAGCCCGAAACCGACATTCTTGCTTGCGGCGAATTTGGCAAAGGAAAAATGTCTGCACCAGAAAAAATTTGCGAAGAAATTTGTAATTTTTTTGCGAATCAAAATTTGCTTGCTGGTAAAAAAATTCTTCTAACAGGTGGTGCAACCCTTGAGCCAATTGACCCTGTGCGTTTCATTGGCAATCACTCTTCTGGAAAACAAGCAATTGAAATTGCGAAAGCATTAAATGACATGGGCGCTGACGTAACTTTCATTGCTGGAAATATCAAAGAAGAAATTCCTTTAAAATCAGAAAAAATAATTCGCATCAAAACCGCTGAAGAAATGTTTTTAGCCGTTCAAAAAAATCTCGCAAATAACGATATATTCATTGCCTGCGCTGCAGTTGCTGATTTCAAAGTTAAAAATTTTTCTGAAGATAAAATAAAAAAAACCACCAGCGACAGCATGACTTTAGATTTAGTAAAAAACCCTGATATTCTTGACTTTGTGGGGCACAATCAAAACCGCCCTGCCCTTGTCATCGGCTTTGCTGCAGAAGGAAAAGATTTAATTAAAAATGCTCAAGAAAAATTACAGAAAAAAAACTGCGATCTCATAGTTGCAAACGACATCAACGACGGAAAAATCTTCGGCGCAAACACAACTCGCGCTTATTTCGTTGAAAAAAACCAAATCAGCGATTGTCACGAAACTTCTAAAACAGAATTAGCCAAACTATTAGCCAAAAAAATTACCGAAAAGGTGTCAGACACTTTTACATCAAAAAGTGTCTGACACCTTTTAAAATTTACGCTGATATTCCGCCAACCATTTTTTTTCAGGATAAGTTAACATCGAAAAATCAATCAACCTTTCATCAAGCGGAACTAAAGTGAGGGTTTTGAAGCACAAAAATTTCTCATTAAATTCTTCAACCAACATTAAATTTTCAATACGAATTCCATATTCCCCCTCTTTATAAAATCCCGGTTCGTTAGAAATTATCATTCCAGGTAAAAGCTCTTGATGCGCTCTGCGGCTTATTCCACATGGCCCTTCATGAACTGACAAAAAACTTCCAACGCCGTGCCCAGTTCCGTGATCATAATCTTTTCCAACATTCCACAAATGAAAACGCGCTAAAGCGTCAAGCTGTCCGCCAGTTGTGCCTCGCGGAAATTTGGCGCGCGCCAAAGCGATGTGGCCCTTTAAAACTCGCGTAAAATTCTCCATCATTTCTTCAGTTGGATTTCCAACCGCAACAGTGCGCGTTACATCCGTAGTGCCAATAAAATCGCCACAATATTGCCCACCCGAATCAATCAAATAAAGCGAGTCTCCTTCAATTTTTTTATTAGTTTTTTTGCTAGCATGATAATGAATCACCGCACCATTATCCGCAAAGCTTGAGATTGTATTAAAACTTGGATATAAAAAATTTTTACTTTCTTTGCGAAATTCCAAAATTTTTTCTTCCGCCTTAATTTCATCAACTTCTTCACCATTTTTTAGCGCATTTTCAAGCCACAATAAAAACTTAGAAACCGCCGCGCCGTCTTCTTCATGTGCTTTGATCATACCAGAAACTTCTGTTTGATTTTTACACGCTTTTAACAAATTAATCGGATCAGTTTTAGCAATTATTTCAAAATTATTTTTTTCTAAAATCTCGTAAAGCCAATAGTTTGTTGATTCCAAATCAATCTGAATTTTTTTTACTGATTTTTTTAAAACCGCAATTCTTAAATCAAAACAATCATTTTGCACAAAATTAACTTGCGGCAAATTTATTCCAGCAAATCTTTTTTCATCAACAAATAATTCAACTTCACCATTTTTAAATAAAATTGCGTAAGCCAAAAGAAGCGGCGTAAATTCAATGTCAAAAGCCCTAATATTCAACAACCAACATAAATTTTCTGGCTTAGTTATTATCATTGCATCAGCATCAAAATTTTTCAAAACTTGATTTCTTTTAAAAATCGAATCAGCACCTGTCAATTTTTCATCTAAGGCAAAAACCTTAGATGCTGTAGCATTTGGCACGTCATGCCAGATCTCATCAACTAAATTTTTTTCACAAAAAACTTTTTCTGCAGCAATTTTTTTAACAAAATTCACATTCACCAATTTTGGATCAAGTGCAATTTTTTCATCTTTTTTTATATTATCCGAAATCCATGATAACACTGGCTTTTCAGCAATATTAAAAATTTCAAATTCTGCTAAATCAATTTCATTTTGCGCCTGTAAAATATATCTTCCATCAGTAAAAAAATATGATTTATTTTGGCCAAAAATCACATAAGCATTAGAGCCAGTAAATCCTGTGACATATTGAATTCTCTTTTTATTTTCTGGTAAATATTCCGAAAAAAATTCATCCGAATTAGGCAAAAAGAAATAATCAATTTTTTGCTCTTTTAACAGCTTTTTAAGCTCTTTTAATCTGAAATTTTTCATTTATAATAAGTTTGAATTTCATTTAAACAGTAACACCAACATTATAAATATGACCAAAAAAAAATCAGCATATTCTTGTCAAACTTGTGGCGCCATACATTTTAAATGGTCGGGCAAATGCCCTGATTGTGGCGCTTGGAACAGCATGATTGAAGAATTTGAAGAAGGCGGCCAATCACATTTTTCACGAATTTCTGAAGATAAAAAATCTGGAAAAGCAAATAGCAAAACCATTGAATTAGTTGGTCTAAACGGCGAAGCACAAGAGTTTCCGCGCGTCTACACCGGCATCAAAGAGCTAGATCGCGTGCTTGGCGGTGGCTTAGTTCAAGGCTCTGTAGTTTTAATTGGCGGCGACCCTGGAATTGGCAAATCAACTTTATTGCTGCAAACCGCTGATGCTCTGGCTAAAAAGCACAATCAAGTGATTTACATTTCTGGTGAAGAATCCGTTGATCAAGTGCGCCTTCGTGCCAAAAGGCTTGGCACCACAGCAGATTCCATTCAACTTGGCGCAACCACCAACGTCGCCGAAATTATCAATTCAATTAAAACTGAAAAAACCAAACATCCTGAGCCAAAAACTAGTCATTCAGAACCGAAAACTAGTCATCCTGAGCCTGTCGAAGGGCCAACCATCGCCATCATAGACTCTATCCAAACCATGTTTGTAGAAGATCTCTCTTCAGCACCAGGCACAGTGTCCCAAGTGCGCGCAGCTGCTGGTGAATTAACAATTTTTGCCAAAAAAAATAACATCACTTTATTAATTGTAAGCCACGTCACTAAAGACGGCCAAATCGCAGGGCCAAAGGTTTTAGAGCACATGGTTGATACGGTTTTATATTTCGAAGGCGAAAAAGATTTACATTTTAGAATTTTGCGTGCAATCAAAAATCGCTTTGGTGCAGCCAATGAAATCGGCGTTTTTGAAATGAATGATGTCGGTCTTTCCGAAGTTTCAAACCCCAGCGAATTATTTTTAACTTCCTATGAACGCGAGACTTCTGGAACCGCAGTTTTTGCAGGAATCGAAGGCACTCGCCCAATTTTAGCGGAAGTGCAAGCTTTAGTTTCCCCATCTTTCATGCCCACACCAAGACGTGCTGTGGTTGGCTGGGACAGCAACCGCCTTGCCATGATTATAGCAGTTTTAAACAATCGTTTTGGCTTAAATTTATTTGATAAAGAAGTTTATCTAAATGTGGTGGGAGGCCTTAAAATCGAAGAAACCGCCGCTGATTTAGCAGTTGCCTGTGCCTTAATTTCCGCCGCTCGCGACATTGCCCTTCCCTCTAACACCATTGCAATCGGCGAAATTGGCCTCAGCGGAGAAGTTCGCATGGTTGGCAATCTAGAGGGAAGATTAAAAGAAACCGCCAAGCTTGGATTCAAGAAATGCCTGATTCCCAAAGCCAACGAAAAAAATAAAAATTTCACCAATTTAAAAAAATCTTTACCTGAATTAGAACTTAATCTAATCTCTCACATCAGAGATTTAGCAAAATTTTTTAAGAAATAATTCTGACGCTGGGTGGAATTTGTAATGCCGCCTTAAATATTTATGCAAACTAAAAACTTATGAAAAAATTATTTTTTTTACTTTTCATTTCCATTTCCACCCAAACCTTCGCTCAAGAAAAAGAATATCTAGTTCAAATCAAAGATCACCAATTTCAACCATCAGCGCTTGAAGTTCCTGCGAATGTCGAATTTAAATTAATCGTTGAAAATCTTGATAAAACCTTAGAAGAATTTGAAAGCAACGATCTAAAAAAAGAAAAACTTATTGGCGGAGGCAAAAAAATCACCATCAAAATCCAAGCACTAAAAACTGGCGAATATAAATTCTTCGGCGATTTTCACCAAAAAACTGCCCAAGGCAAAATTATTGTGAAATAATATAAAACCCCCAGCATCACTCTGGTTGCAGACATAGTCCAGTTGCTGTACGGAGTCTCGACTCCGTCCACACTTTCATATCCTAAAATAATTTTTTAGAAAAATTTATCTCAACCGCTAAACCCCCAGCATCACCAACTGATCAATCCTTACCACAACTCTCCTCGCAATATTTTCAGAACTTTCAATCACCTCAAAAGCACGCCCCGACATAGATTTTACCATATCAGTATCTTCAAAAAACTTCTTAACCACCACAGCAATTTCTGCGCCAGAATCAAGCATCACACAAGCATTTTGCCGCTCTAACTTTTCATAAATTTCTTTAAAATTAAAAACTCCACGACCAGAAATAACCGCACATCCAAGCTTAATTGGCTCGAATGGATTATGCCCACCAATTTCAAAAAGCGAACCTCCAATAAAAGAAAAATTACAAAGCGAATAAAAAATTCCCATTTCGCCTAAAGTGTCAACCAAGTAAATTTCTGTAGAATCTTCAATCTTTCCTGCAACACTTCTTTGCGCAATTTTGAAATTTCTCAACAAAGCCTTAACTTCCTCTGCGCGATTTGGATGACGCAAAACTAAAATTGTTAATAAATCTGGAAATTCACTTTTTAACTTCTTATGCGCCGCAATCACATATTCCTCTTCACCCTTGTGAGTGCTTGCTGCAAGCCACATTTTTCTTCCGCCAATTTGTGTTTTTATTTTTTCTAACTCATCAAAATTAACCGATAAATTTCTTGCTTGCGACTTCAAATTTCCATAAAATAAAACTTCCTGCTTGGTCAATTTTGCAAATCGCTCTTTACTTTCAACCATCTGCACAAAAATCGCTGCAAAATAATCAAAAATATTAAAATTAATTTTCTTAGCAAAATGCCATTTTTTAAAAGATTTTTCTGACATTCTAGCATTCACTAAAAAACTTAAAATTCCACGATTGCGCGCTTCAAAAACAAGGTTTGGCCAAATTTCTGATTCAACAAAAATTGCCACTCTTGGCTTCCAAAAATCAAAAAAACTTTTAACGCAAAAATATGAATCAATCGGCAAAAATTGATGCAAAACTCTGCCTTTAAATTCTGGCAATTTTTTATCTAAAATCGCTGCAGAAGTGAGAGTTGTAGTGGTAAATAAAATCGTAATTTTTGGCGAAAAATTTAATAATTCTTCAATCAAAACCATCGCTGAATTTGCCTCACCAACACTCACGGCATGAAGCCAAACAATGTGACCTTCTGGCCTCTTCACCGAAGACTTCCCCAGTCTTTCAAGAAAACGTTTTTTATCTTCTTTTTTATTAAGCAACCGCCAAAACAAATAAACCAACAAAAGCGGGTAAATAACAATCGAAATAATACGGTAAAAAATCATGATATAAATTTAAAAACCTCCAGCAGATTTAATAAAAAATCGCTTCAAAGGCCCGATTTTGTTCACCAAACCAAGCCCAACATCACGCATGGTTTTAAGAGAAAAACTCTTGGTTTCAAAAATAGAATTCAAAACATCAGTTGCAATCAGCATTTTTCTTGCCCCAATTTTTGCTTTTTTATTGTAAGAATCAATTACACTTTGCGCCGAAATATCAAATCCACAAAATAAATTTTCTCTAATTAATTCTTGCAAAATTTTAATTCCTGAAATTGCTAAATTAAAACCTTGCCCCGCAATTGGGTGCACACCACAAGCGGCGTCTCCAATCAAAAGCATTTTTTTGTAATAAAAATCTTTCGCCTCAATTGCAATCAATGGATAGGAAAATTTTTCAGAAATAATTTTTATTTCTCCTAAAACATTTTCCATTTTTTTGCTTAACTGATGCGTGAAATTTTCTTCATCCAGCTTCAAAATTGCTTTCGCCTCCTCACTAGGAAAAATCCACACAATCGATGATTGATTATGATCTTTAAAAGGCAAAATCGCAAGTGGCCCACCTGGCAAAAACTTTTCATGCGCAATATTTTGATGTGATTTTTCGTGAGAAATATTAAACACAATTGCAGTTTGATGATAGTTTTTTACAGTTGTTGGAATTTGATATGTCTCGCGAAGCTTAGAAAACCTGCCATCACAAGCTAGGATTAGTTTTGATGATAAGGTTGTTTTGTTATCAAGTTTTATTTGGCATGAACCTCCAGGCGGGATTGCAAATCCCGCCTGAGCAAGGATTCTTCCATCATCAAGTTTGATTTGGCGTGAACGTGAGGACTGGGTCAGAGACCCATTCCTGCTCAAGGTCTCACATTCAGGATCCTGTTGCACAACAGGATCTCTGACGGTGTCCTCACGTTCATTTTCCATCCGTTGCTGGACGGGGTTTGCAACCCCGTCCTCACGTTCATGCCTCTGCTGCAGGACTGGTTCTGTGACGGCGTCATCACGTTCATGCAAAAATTTAATCTCCTCATAAAAATTCGGACAAAAAACCGTAACATTTTTCCGCTTCAAAACCTCATCCCGCAAAGCATTATGAATATGATAATTCTCAATAATCATCCCAAAATCCCCTTCCACTTCAGACCCAATAAAATCAAGGATAAACGGCGATTTTTGATCAGTAATTTTTATATCAGAAATCTTCCCCGCCTCTTTTTCAAGCCGCTCAAAAATTCCAATCTCTTCAAACAATTTCAAAGAAGCCGAAGATATCGCATAAGCCCTTCCATCGCGCTTGCGATCATGATTCAAAATATCTTGCCTTTCCACTATCGCAATTTTCAAATCATCAGAAACCACAGCTAAAGCAAGAGCTGACGTCATCCCCGCAAATGATCCACCAATTATTATTATGTCAAAATTCATATTAATTTCTTATCTTTTTTACTTTTCAAAAAATTATTTTAATTGGCTCAGCTTTCTTCGATGGAATTGATTGAATAAGACGAAAAATTGTTTCCAAATCACCAACATCCGTCAGCCTCAATTTACCATCTTCAGCAATCATTTTCAACTGGTGACAATTTGTCACCAGTTCACTTCCTTCCAGTTCTAGTCTTTCTTTAAGCTTATTCCAATATTTCCGCGCCTTCTGAAATTCATACTGCTCCGTCAAAGCAGCCACAACATCAACAATCGAAAAAAACCATTTCTGACTTTTTTCATCAAAATGACGACGAATTTTAAATTTTTCAAAAATAGCTGGAAGGCTAGTTTTGCTGGTGTTTTTCATATTAAATTTATTGTTATTATTAATCTTCACTAAATAAGTTAATTAATTTTCAATTTTTCCTTTTTATCAAAGGCAATATCCAAATAATTCTCCTTACTAATCACACTTCTTTTTAATTCCTTTTCAGTTGATTTTCGCGCACTGCCCGCAACCGCTCCGCCACGCTTTGCAACTTTTTTACTTTTATTAAAATTATCTGGCTTTTCTTGTTTTGAAATTTCAGTGGTCACTTTCTCACCAAGCATCGTAAATATTAGCTCCAAGTCAGTCATGTTATCACGCAAATTGGCATTTGATTTGCTCGGAATATTTTTAAATTTTTTATATTCATTTGGCGTCATGCCAAATGTCGCTTTGGAAATTTCAGCAGTCAAAATTGCATAATCTTTTTCCGCCAAAATTCCTCTTTCTTTCCATTCATCAGTTAAATTTTGTCTTATCGCAATACCGCGCAATCTTTTATCAATCCAATCTTTAGGATAACCTTTTTGCTCATAAAGCATTTTCATGCGCTGCTGTGCTAGCTCAGGATCTTCAATTTCCTTAATGCGCTCATAACCAACTTGTGCAAGCCATTTTTTAAAGGGTTCTGCTTTTGATGATGGAATTGATTGAATAATACGAAAAGCACCTTCAACATTGGTGCAATTAATATTTTGAACTCCACCAATAGTTTGTATTGGAAGGGGGGTGGCAATTTGCCCCCACCCTTTTGATAATTCTTCATCCCTTCGACGCATATCTTTGATATATCCAGCAGGATCAATAGAGTCTGTTAAAGCAGCAACAATATCAACCACACTAAACCACCATTCTTCATTATACCAAGTACGACGAATTTGTTTTTCTTTAAAAATTACTAAAGATTTTTCGTGGTTTAAGTTTTTTTTATTTTTCATAAATATTGGTGTTTAGTTAATAATTTTTTAAATCATCTTTTTCGGATCAACCCACTTATCAAAATCCTCCGCGCTAACCAGCCCTGTTGCTACAGCAGCTTGCTTCAAAGTCGTTCCTTCTTTATGCGCTTTTTTCGCAATTTTTGCCGCATTATCATAACCAATATAAGGATTCAGCGCAGTTACCAACATCAAGGATTGTTCCAAAAGCTGTTTAATACGATCTTCATTCGCCACAATTCCAACCAAACATTGATCGATGAAGCTGTTGATGCCGTCAGACAATAAATTAATCGATTCAATCACATTTCTAATAATCATCGGCCGAAAAACATTTAATTCAAAATGTCCGTTGGATCCACCAAATGTTACAGCCACATGATTTCCCATCACCTGACAAGCAATCATAGTTAAAGCTTCGCATTGCGTTGGATTAACTTTTCCAGGCATAATCGAAGAACCGGGTTCATTTTCAGGAAGAGAAATTTCACCCAAACCAGAGCGCGGACCAGAAGCAAGAAAACGAATGTCATTAGCAATTTTCATAACAGAAGCTGCAAGTGAATTCAAGCTTCCCGAAAGGTTTACTAATTCATCATTACAAGCTAAAGCAAAAAATTTATTTTTATTGCTATAAAAATTATTACCATATTCCAAACCAAGCTTATATAAATTTGAGTCTTTAACCTTCCAAACCCCATCAGACAAGGTTGTACGCCCCAAATCAAGGCTCAACAATTTATTATAAATCTTTTTTAAATCTGAAACTTCAGTAATTTTTTCTGCAAATTTTTCTGCAAATTTTGGATGACAGTTAAGGCCAGTACCAACTGCTGTGCCACCTTGTGCAAGATGAGTTACATAAGAAATTGCTTGAGAAACAAAAACTGCCGCAGATTGAATTTGCACTTTATAAGCCGAAAACTCTTGCCCCAAAGTTACAGGAGTTGCATCTTGCGTATGAGTTCGACCAATTTTTACAATATCAAAAAATTCTTTTTCTTTTTTCCCTAATTCATTAGCAAATCTAACCAAAGTCGGCAGCAATTTTTCATAAGCCAGCAACACCGTTGCAACATGCATCGCTGTAGGAAATGTGTCATTTGAAGATTGCCCCAAATTCACATGATCATTCGGATGAACCGGCGATTTTCCGCCCTTAACACCATTAACTTTTTCATTCGCAACTGAAGCAATCACCTCATTCACATTCATGTTAGTTTGCGTTCCAGAGCCAGTCTGCCAAACCACCAAAGGAAAATGATTTTCATAAAACCAATCAAACCGCGCTAAAATCACATCAACCGCATCAACAATTTTATCCGCTAAATCAGGCGTAAATTTTTTAAACTCATCAGATTTCGGATCTTCCTTCATCAATTCTTTATTCGCCAAAGCCGCCGCCTTTTTTACAAGCAACATCGCACGAATCACTTCCTTTGGCATTTTATGCCCCGCATTATCACTGCAAATCGGAAAATTTTGCACAGATCTTTGCGTTTGCGCCGCATAATAAGCATCAGCAGGAACTTTAATTTCACCGAATGAATCAGTTTCAATACGAAAATTTTTAGTCATAATTTTTTATTTTAATTAGAATTGAGAAAGAGCAATATTTAAAAATTCTTTTGCATCTAAACTGGCCTTTCCAACCAACAGCCCAGCAACTCCATCAGCTTTCAAAATTTCTCCAGAATTTGCAGAATTTACCGAACCACCATAAAGAACAAAAACTTCTTTTGCAAAGCCAGAAAAATTCTCTTCCACCAACTTTTTTATCGCCAAATTCATCTCAGAAATCTGCGCCAAGCTAGGAAGCACACCAGTTCCAATCGACCATATCGGTTCATAAGCAATAATCAAACGATTAAATGCAACATTCTTTGGCACTGAATTTAAAACCTGCTTGCAAACAAATTCCAAATGATTTTGCGAATCTCTAACTTCTTTGCTTTCACCAACACAAATTATCGGAGTCAAGCTTTTGCTCAGCGCCATCTGAACTTTTTTGCTTACAATTTCATCTGTTTCAAAATGATAACTTCTGCGCTCTGAATGCCCTAAAATCACATATTGGCAACCAACTTTATTCAACATGTCAGCGCTAATGTCTCCCGTAAATGAGCCATTATTTTCCGCACTACAATCTTGCCCACCAAGCTTTATCGGCCTTTCATCAAGCACAATTCTAGTTAATTCTTCTTCAGAAAAATCTTCAAAATCTCTTTGCTCAGCTTTCAACAAAGCTTCAAAATTTTCAAAACCATCATGCATCAATTCCGAATCAACATAATCAAGCAAAACCGTTGGCGGACAAAGAACCAGCTCAACATTTTCTAAACGCTCTTTATTATCCAAATAATCTTTTAAAAAACTATCAATCCAAGAATCCGCCTCATCAAATGAGTGATTCATCTTCCAATTTGCGACTATTATTTTCATAAGTATATTTTAAAATTATTTCTTTTAACTTATCGCCAAACAAACTGTGGCGCCATCCAAACACAGTTTCGTCAAATAAGTTTTGATTACAAATTATTTTTTTTAAATCAAAATTAGTAATCAAAAATTGCTCTTTAAAACCAATTTTATTAGCAGTTTTATTTATTAAATTTTTTGCGCTTTGATAACAAGCCTTTTGTCGATCATTATTAAGCAAAACCTCATTATTTTCAAAGAAAATTTCCTCCGAAGAAATCAAACTTTGAATTTCTTCTATCATCTCTTCTGAAAAATTTAAACCAGATAAATCGCAAGAAACAACAATATCAGAAACCTTCTCATCACCAAGCAAATGACGTCTTGGAATATTAATTTTTTGCGCCCATTTTTCACGCCACAGCGCTAAATTTTTGATCTTTGAAATTTCAAGCGGAGTTTTATCAACAAAATAAAAATTCTTAAAAATATTTTCTTCTTTTTTAAACAAACTTCGCGACACAAAACTGTTCATTTCTTCCAAAAACCATTCCAACCTTTGCATTTCCTGTAATTTACCAAGAAAAATATTATAAATTTCCTCTAAAAAAACCACATCAAGCAAAGCATAATCAAGCTGACTTTTGCTTAAGGGACGCCTCTGCCAGTCGCTTCTCTGCTGTTTTTTATCCAACTTCTTATCAAACAAATTCTCCACCAAACTCGAATAACCAACATTAAAATCAAAACCACAAAAATTCGCCATCACTTGCGTGTCAAAAACATTGCACGGAGTTAATTCAGAATGATAATGAAAAATCTGCAAATCTTGTGCAGAAGAATGAAGAATTTTAACAATTTTAGGATTCGCAATTAATGAAAAAAACTCGCTCAAATCAAGCTTAGACAAACAATCAATAACAAAAGTTTTTTGCTTATTATCAGAATCCTTAACCGCAACTTGAATCAGTGACAAAATCGGATAATAAGTTTTCTCCCGCGTAAATTCTGTATCAAGCGCAACAATTCCAGCCCTCTCAATCAAGGCCACAACATCCTTCAAAGCATCATCACTATTTACATAAAAATCTTTTACCACTTTTTTTAAAAACCACATTTAAATAGTTTGATTAAACTGCTATAGTTGGAGCAGCAGCATGACCAGCAATTGGAGAAGAAACTTCACCCGCACAACTCGGCGAAGTAGAAGGAATATTATCAACTGGAGTATTATCAAGTTTTGTCTCAACCCTGCTATCTCCAGCCCGATAAGCCATAAGCAAACTCTCTGCCAAAATAGATTTTGCTCGATTAATTGCATCTTCTGCATAAGCCGAATCTACTAAAATTCTTTTTTTATTAACATTTTCTCCAGTTCTATGATCAAAAACTTCCACCTCTTGATCAAAAGTTTTAACCCCAGCAGTTTCTGCAGCATAAGCAGCAAATTCTCTTCTTAAAACTTTTTTTCCATCCGCAAGTAAACGAGAATATTGTGGATTAGATTCATTTAAAACATCAACAACACTTCCCACACCACCAATAGATTCATAACCCAAATAAGCCGAAAACTTTTTCTGCATTGTTTTAAAAAGAGCTTGTTGACGTTCTCTGTTTTCTGTAATATTTTCATCAAGACCTTCTAAATGCGCTACAGCTCTTTTGATAACTTCATCTTTGTCTGCATCTTCACCTAGACTATCTTTAATTGCAATTATAGTATTAACAATATCTCCACTAAACAAATCCTTAGCTATCGTTTTCTTATCACCATCCAAAATAAATTCCACTAATTTAAGCTTACCAAAAGCTTCCTCAATAGCTTCAAATTGCATTTCCGCAATTTTTACCGCCATTTCTTTCTTTCTTTCATCATTAGCTTGACCAAATTGTGCCAAAATATCTCTTAATTTATCCACCGAAGAATCTGTAATCTTATTTTTTGTCTTATAATGTTCCACTTCTTCATCCAAATGCTTAATCAAATAACCACCAGCAATAACAAATAAAAGCACTGGTTTCATAACTTGCACAGTTGAAAACAGCATCCTTCCAATCTCATTATTAAAAAGCATAGTTTCAATATCACCAATATCAGAAATTAAAGGCACCTTATCCAGAAATCCCTCCACTAAATAATCAAGATGCAACACTTCATATAACTTACCAAGACCAATCGGCAAATGCTTCGGAGCTTCCGCCACAGCTGCAGAAAATGGACCATCAAAAAGTGGACCAATAAGATCAGATATAATATCAAAATAATCAAGAAATGGAACAATAAAACCAAAAGGTGTAAAAAAAACTAAAACTGAAGTTATAGCTCTTTTCAAGATTATAGAATTAATCTTATCCATCACTCCACTTTGATATTCAGAAGCAGATTCTTTAAACACCCCAGAAATCTTAGCATTTTCTTCATCAGATAATTTTTTTCTACTGTCTTCCATTACCTGTCTGCACTCATTCACCAAATCTCTAAGACCTTGCTCTGACAATATACTTAAAAAATGCGAGTTTTGACTTCTTAAAATCATTTCAAGAAGTTCTGGATCAATATGCTCTAACCTTGATAATTCTTCTAACCTAACCCTAGCAATTCGATTTAACTTCTCTCTATTTTCTATAAATTTTGTACTTTCATGAACTCCGGGATTTTTTCCCATCATCCTATCAAAAAAGTTATTAAACCGAACGCTTAAATTTCCGGGAATATGTGATGTTGAAACCGGCGCTTCTATTATTTCTTTGATTTCTTGTAATGAAATGTCTTTTTGATCAAACACATCTTGCAACAACAGATCACATTTTTTTATTTCTTCTCCAACTACAAATTTTTCTCTTTGAAGATTCATAGCATAAGAAAAACTAGGCGCTCTAAGATGAACCCCAGGATTTTCTATTTTTCTTAAAACTTTCGGACTTTCACTCAGGCTAGAATGTTCTCCCTTTGGATTCCACTTCCATTTATCAGCAACATCTTTTCTTTTACGTTCTGCAACTGCCATCTGATCAATGGCTTTTGGATCATATACTGCGCCAGACATTGCGGCAAAAACTTCCCTTCTCTCTTTTTCTAAATTAATTTGGTCATCTTTAAGACTTTTTTTTCTTTCTAACAAAAACTCTAGTGATTTCAAACCTTGCAAAGCTTTTCTAGAACCAGCAATTTCATCAATTCTTGTTCGAAAACCCTCAAGAACTTCTCCTGGAGCATAAAAGTCAGATACTAAAGTTTTCACTCTTTCTTGTAATTGTTCTATTGCTTCGCTTTGATCGCTTCGAATCGCTCCTGTTCTTCCTAAATTTTGAGAATCTCGAGACATAAAATTTTTTATTTTTTACTAAAACTTTAATTTATTAAAAATCAAAATTTTAGATAGTTGACATTAACAAAAATAGAATAAAAATGAGAAATTATTCTTAGTTTCAATCAACTTAATTAGAGGTTTAAAATGTTCAGAAAAATACTGATTATCGCCCTTATAATTTCATTCTCTTCTTGTAAAAGCAAGCTAAAAAAGCATGGTGAAGCTGGATCTGAAGGCGATCAAACCACCGCTGTCATTGAAAATCCATCTCAAACTGGCACTTACCAAACCATTCCAGACGAGCAACAGGCTGCTGCCCTTGACCGTCAAACCGAACAACAACTACAATCTCAAGTGGAAGAAATCGAAGTGCAAGACCGCGTCCTTTTTGGCTATGACTCGTTTAGCATCAATGATGAAGCACAAAAAATTCTCGACACTCAAGTTGACTGGCTAAAAAGCGATGAATCAATCAAAATCCTTGTGGAAGGCCACTGCGACGAGCGCGGAACCCGCGAATATAACATCGCTTTAGGCGAAAAAAGAGCTAACGCGGTTAAAAATTACCTAGTTTCTCACGGAATTGACAATTCTCGCATCAAAACCATCTCTTACGGCAAAGAACGCCCTGCCTTCATCGGCTCAAACGAAAGCTCTTTTGCTAAAAACCGCCGCGCGGTCACTGTTGTACAATAATTCTGTACAAACTAAACATCTGCTGGGCGGGATTTGCAATCCCTCCCAAGTGTTCATGCAATTATAGTTAAATAACTTACCTATTTTTTACCCGTTGCAGGACGGGGTCTCTGACCCCGTCCTCACGTTCATATCAAACTATTAAAGAACATAAACATTTTGTCATAGTCAAAAAACCCACCCTCAACTTCATGTTCTATCAGGCATTTTTCACCACCTTTTCCAACAAAGAATTCTGCTGACATCTAGCATGTAAATGCTCAAAACTAAACTTATCCATATTTTGATCTTGTTCCATGCAAGCATAAAAATATTCCACCTCACCATTTTCATCAAACCTTTTTTGCAGACACTGCGAACAAACTGCCTTCATCATACATTGCATTGGCGCGTTTAAACTGGTAATTGCAATTGGCGCCTCCACAATTTCTGGCACAATTTTTTCATAACGCAACTTCGCAATTTCATGCATCATTTCATCATTACCAATAGTAAAAATACGATCAATTTTATTGCTGATACCGATGCTGGGCTTAGTGCTGGAAAGGGTTACGATGCTGTGTTTGCTCCCAATGCTGGACTGGACAGAGCTGCTGGGCGGGGTTTGTAACCCCGCCCACATGTTCATGCCAAAATATTCTTTTACCGCATCAATCACCGTTCCTTTAATCCCTAAGCTTTCCACCTTGTGCAATTCCAACTTAGAATCATTTTCAATCGCAAAAATCATCTGGTCACAAGAATTTTCCATACGTTCTTGCCTAACCACAAAAGAAGCATCACGATATCCCGCAACAAAAATAACTTTACAACCATTTTGTTTAAAAACTTCCGCTAATGCTGTAAGTGGCTGATTACCACGGCCTCCACCAATCAGTAAAACAGTCTCATTTTTCGGAATTTCCGTCGGCTTGCCACCAGGGCCCATGAAAACACAAGGCTCTCCTTCTTTAAAATTTTTAATCAAAGAAGTTGAACCACCAGTTTCTACAACAATTCCACTAATAATTCCATTAACTTCATCAACGCTTAAAGCTGTAACAGCAACACCTTCCATCGCTAAAGTTTTATCCTCAACTTTTTTTGCTAAAGCGTGATAATTTTGCAATCTAAAAATATGCCCAACTTTCGTTTTCCTTGCAAGCAGCGGCGCTTTAATAAAAATTTCAACGACGTGTTCTGACAAACGGTCAACTCTTTCAACTCTAGTTAAAAAATCATAATTAATTTTTTCTAAAAAATTCAAATCATACCTATCGCTGGACTGGGTTTCTAACCCTGTCCACATGTTCATATCTAATTTCTCAATAATCTGCTTATATCCCAATTTTGCACTGGCCATCGCCTTCACCACATTGCCCTCAAACTTTTCACTAGCATCACCAAAAAAACTAATTTTATCCGAATTAATATCCATTTGATCTTCATAAAACGGTGATAGATTCGGATGAGTTCCAGCCGCAACCAGCAATGATCCACAAGGATATTCCCCTTCATTACATTTTAATGATTTTATATGAGAAAATTCATCAAGCTCAGCTTTTACAGGAACAACATTTTCAATAAATTCGACACCTTCTTCCAAAGCTTTATTTAACTCTTGATGATTGTGTTTGTAGGCTGGAGATTCCTGAATTTTTTTACGATATAAAATTTTTACACCACCAAGTTTTTTTAAAAATTCATGGCTCGAAGCAGATTTTAAAAGCTGCTCGTGATGAGACAAAAATTCTTCAGCAATTATTTTTTCCTCTTCATTTAATTGTTTAAATAATTTTTCTTTACCAATTTTTGCAACATTTTCAGCAAATTTTTTAATCTGCTCAACATAATAAGCACCAGCTTCACAAGCAACGTCAATCGCCGTCAACCCTCCTCCAACCACCAAAATTGGCATTCTAAGTTGTAAATTAGTTTGCAAATCTTTACGAAATGCCCCACCTAAGTGCAACGCCATTAAGAAATCAGAAGCTTGGCGAATCCCTTTAGCAAAATTATTTTCTAAATTGATGATATTTGGTTTTCCCGCACCAATGCAAAGCGCCACATGATCAAAGCCATATTCTTTAACTGCATCTTCAATTGTAATTGATGAACCAAAACGAAGTCCGCCAAACATTCTAAAATTTTCTCTGCGCTCTAAAAGCAAACGAATAATTTTTAAAAAATTTTTATCCCATCTTGCCGTAATTCCATATTCCGAAACCCCGCCAAAACCATGTATCAAACGAGTTGAAAGCGGTTCATAAATTTCTTCAATAAATTTGATTGGCCTAAATTTTCTTCTATTACCAAATTCATCAATCCCTGATATTTCTGGATCTAAAGGCTCAATTTTCAAACCATCAATTGCAACAACGCTAAATCCTTCATTTAATAAATAGTGCGACAAAGTATAACCAGCAGGCCCTAAACCACATACTAAAATTTTTTTATTATTCTCACTTTTAACAATTGGCGAATCAATATTTAACGGATTCCAACGCGTTAATAATGAATAAATTTCAAATCCATAAGGCAGTTTTAAAACATCCTTCAACACTCGCGTTTCAATTTGCGGAATATCCACCGGATCTTGTTTTTGATAAATGCAAGCCTTCATACAATCATTGCAAATGCGGTGTCCAGTGCCTGCCACCATCGGATTGTCAATAATTGTAAAAGCTAGTGATGCCAAAGAAAAACTTTCAGCCTTTAACAAATTCATCTCTGAAATTTTTTGATCTAAAGGACAACCTCCCAGCTGCTGGACGGGGTCAGACACATTTTTTTTCTCATATCCCTTACGACAAGAATCCTTATCCTGCCTATGACAAAAAATACAATAGTGCGCCTCCGCCAAAACCCGATTAAGCGCAAACCCTTGATCAGTAAGATCAAAACCATCACGATTACGTAAAAAGGTGTCAGACACCTTTTGATCAAAAGGTGTCTGACACCTTTCAATTTTTTGCGGCAAAATAAATAAAGAACCATTTTTGTGGAAAGCTTTTCCTTCGCCGCTGTAAAGGGCCCAAGTTGCATAAGCTATAAAATCAGATAACTCATCTTCAGCATTATTTTCAAGCAAAGAAAAAATTTTATCCGCTAACTTTTTTTCTAAATCATCAATATTTCCATGATAATCAAGACCAAGTGCTTCTAAAATTTTAAGAGGTAAAGCCTCTGATGACGAAGATAAAATCAAAGAAGATGAATATTTTTTTGCAACAAATCTCTGAACAAATTCCCTTCTAACATAATAAATTTTTTCCAACTCATCATGTTGCTTTTTTAACTCTTTATTTTCTTTTTCAATTTGGAACAATTCAACAATAAATTCTTCTAAAACCCTTGCAACATCAAGCAAAACAGCAGCATCATATTTTTTTAATGCAAAAAAATTTTCTGCTAATTCAGAATTTTTTTCACTTAAAAATTCTCTAAATTTTTGGTCTAATTTAAGTAAGCCAAAGCGCGAATAAAGATCTTCAAATTCTAAACCAAATTTTAAATTAAGCGGATTTTTCCAAGACATTTTTTACAATTTTCTCCTCGTCAAATTCAAATTTTTCTTCACCAATAATTTGATATTTTTCATGACCTTTGCCAGCCAAAATCAAAACATCACCATTTTGCAACATATTAATTGCCTTTTCAATCGCCATTTTACGATCCGCAATTTCCACTGTTTTAGCCATATCACAACCAACTAATATCGCTTTACGAATATCATCAGACCTTTCTTTTCTTGGATTATCATCAGTCACGATCACCAAATCCGCCATTTTTGAAGCAATTTCACCCATTAGCGGACGCTTTACAGCATCACGATTTCCACCACAACCAAACAAAACAATAATCTTTGATTCAGTAAGCTTCCTTGCCGATTCCAAAACATTTCTAAGCGCTTCTGGCTTATGTGAATGATCAATAAAAATTTGCGCTTTATTTTCTAAAGTTGCAACTTTTTGCATCCTTCCTTTTGCTGCATAAAGGCGGGAAAATTTTGGCAATAAATTTCTAATTTCTTGATCATTTAATGTAAATTTTGCCAAAACATTTCCCAAAGCACAAAGCACATTAAACACTTGAAAATCTGCAATCACACTCAAATCAAAACTGTAAGAATTATTTTTATAATCAAAAAATATTTTCTGTCCAAAATCCGTTTGCTCAAACCTTTTCAAACATAAATCACGCGCCTTAAAACCATATTCAATAATTTTTATTTTTCTTGCTTCACAAATTTTTTTAATTGCCGCAAATTCAGGAATGTCAGAGTTTAAAACTGCCACACCATCGTTAGATAAAATTTTGTTAAACAAAATCATTTTACAATCAAAATATTCAGCCATCGAAGCATGATAATCTAAATGATCTTGTGAAAAATTAGTAAATGCCGCAACGTCAATTTTTAACCCCGCAATTCTTCCCTGTTCTATTCCAATTGAACTTGCTTCAATTGCAACATCATCAATTCCAACTTTTTTTAGATTATAAAGATTTTTATAAAGACTCACCAAATCAGGTGTAGTAAGATCAGAAACAATATTATTTTTAAATTCTTTAACATCCGTAAGCACACCAAGTGAACCAATCGAAGCTGATTTATTTCCTAAAGAACCCAAAATTTGTCTGGTAAATTCTGCTGTTGAGGTTTTACCATTAGTTCCTGTAATAGCATAAATATTGGCTGGAAGCGGTTTATAAAAAAACTGTAAAAATTCCACTAACAACAAAAATGGCTGTTTAGATAAAATCAGCGGCACAGATAATTCAACTTCCTGGCTTGAAACCACAGCGATCGCGCCGTTTTTTATAGCATCATCAATAAATTTTTTTCCATCTTGCGATTTTCCATTTAAAGCAAAAAACACCGAACCTTTTTTAACTAAACGAGAATCAATTTCTATTGCAGAGATTTCTACATCATCAAACTTTCCAAAACACTGATATTGCGATTGCAACTGCGCTAAAATTTCCTTCAATTTCATATATCCATTTTCTAAAAAAACTATTTACAAGAATTGTAAGTAGTTTTTTTAACATAATGAAATATAATTTTATACCACAAAATATTTATGAAACTTCAAGCTCTTCATTAATAAACTCTAAAACTAGATGCAATTCTTCCCTAACTTTTTTTAATATATCATTTTTTTGCTCCATATTATCTTCTGGATGTTTTTGAGCATATTCCAAAGCTTTAGACAATTCAAATGCACCAATCGATGCAGCAGCCCCTTTAAAAGCATGAGAAGCCATATACCAAGAATTATTGTCACTGTTCTTGATCGCTTCTTCCATTTTTATCATATTGCGATGAGCATTTTCTGAAAAAATTGCAAAAAGCTCCTTTTCAAATTCTTTATCATTTTCAATAATACTGCGTAAAAACTCTGTATCTATGGCCTTTTTACTTTCCATATAATCCTCAAAAAAATTAAATTAATTAATAATAAGATCAGTAGCCAGACTGTTCAGCCTAATACCAAGATCTCTAACAAGCTTTGAATTCAAAGTTAATTCAAAATTTCTTCTACCAACTTGAATTTGCAACATTCCACCGCCTTCAGTGAAACCATCAAAAATTGCAATCGTTAAAATTTTATGTTTGTTATATTTATCAATATCAACCCTAAAAATCCTCTCACGATCTTTAGCGAAATATATTGACTTACATGATAAAAATTTATCTGGAGCTTTGCCTAAATCTATTGTTCGTGGATTTTGAAACACCAAAAGCTTTGATATTTCATCAGAACCAACAACACATATCACCCCTGAATTTATTCCCTGAGTTGTGTTAACAACACTTTTAATAAATGCAGCGAAAGCAGACGCTTCGTCATCTTCTATTGCAAAAGCATTCGAACAAAAGACCATCAAAGGCAGCAAAACTAACGATATAAATGTTTTTATTTTTTTCAAATACATTAACTCTTTAAATCAACTTTAATATCTCCACACCACTTTGCCATAGACAGTTCTGCCAATTAAAGTTTGGCTGCTAAGTGATCCAGGTCTGAATTCCGAATGTGTTTGATCAAGTAAATCCTGAATTCCAATGCTTAGATCAACATTTTTTGTCGCTAAATAACCGATTCTAGTGTCAAATCTAAAATAAGAAGGAATTCCTCTAGGAGAAACAGAAAGGCCAGAAGCAGTTGAAGTGGAAAAAGAAGTAGGCAAACCGCTAACGTAATAAACTATATTATCAAACTCAATTTTAGAGGTCAGGTTATAAAATGATTTTATCTTAAACTGACTTTGCGGTGATTGGCCTTCCGCAAATTGCATTGCAAAATTTGAAGCATAATTATCAGTAGACTTATTATTCAAATGCAAAGTCGTTTTTAAGAAATCATAATCGAACTCTAACTTCAAGTCATCGGTTGCTTGCCATTTGGTTGCAAGTTCAAATCCATAGGATTCACCATATCCGTTATTTCCAGCAATAAACCCGCCTGTCGAGCTGCGATCAAAAGTTCTAAGCTGATTATATTGGTTGAAAAAAGTAGCTATATCTATGGTTAGACGATAATAAGGCTTAACCCTGTAACCCATCTCATAAGCAATTAATTTTTCGGAATTCATTGCTGTGCTTCCTTTTTGAACTCCAAGCAAATTTAAACCATCTTCATTTCTAGTCGGAGTTCTAACTGCTCTAGAAACTGACCACCAGATTGTTTGATTTCTAGTTGGATAATATGCAAGTTTCGCATTTGGCTGATGTTCAAAACCTGTAAAATTATTATACAAGAACTTAGAGCCAACTGTTAAATAAAGTTTATCTGGAATCAGTCCAAATTTATTTTGAATAAAGCTGCTATAGATATAGCTAACCATATTATTTGGCGTATAATTAAGCGGAGTAGTTCCATTAGCAGTGCTTTCTTCAATATCATCTGAAATATTTCTATAACCTAAACCCCAAGTAAATTGGTTTTCTTTAGAAAAATTATAGAAATGCTGAAAATCCAAATCATAGGTTTTTGCACTTCTTTGCAGCACCGGAATGCGAAACTGATCATAATCAAAATATGCATCCAAAGTGAAATTTGATTTTTTAGAGAGTTTTTTATTCCAATTAACCACTAAATTAGCACCTTTAGAGCTTTTGTCATTTTGATCTGGATTGTTTAAAGTGGTATTAAAATAATTCTGTGCTCGACCGTCAAAAACATCACCATGAATTGATATCACACTATTTTGTATCGAAGAAATATCATATCTAAAACCTGCACGATCTTGCTGATTTCCATCACGATTATAAGCTCTTGTTCTATAATTTTCTAGACCATCTCTTACTGATTTTTTATAATATAATCTGTAAGTATCATTGCTTGCGGTTTTTCCACCATAACGAGCCTCAGTAATTGATTTATCTTGATTTCCAATAATCTGCGAAACATAAGCACCTTGAGTTTGTGCCGCATTTTTAGTAATAATGTTAATCACACCATTAACTGCATTCGCCCCCCAAATTGTTCCCCCAGGGCCTCTAACCACCTCGATTCTATCGATATCTTCTAAAACATAATCATGAAGATCCCATAAAACTCCTGAAAAAACTGGCGTATAAACCGTTCTTCCGTCAATCATTACCAATAATTTGTTAGAAAATTGTCCGTTAAAACCTCTTGCTGAAATTGCCCATTTATTACCGTCAATTCTTGCAACTTGCAAACCCGGAACCATTCTTAAAGCTTCTGGAATTGAGGTTGCGCCAGACCTGCGAATGTCATCAGAAGACAAAACATAACTTGCTGAAGGAGCATCAAAAGAATTTTCTTTCTTTTTTGATAAAGAAAAAATTTCAGAATCAAAAAAATTCTGACTTGTTTGTTCTTCAACAGAAGCTTTATCCTTTCCTGAAATTATGTTATTTGTTGCTGAATAAGCATTTGCAGAGCAGGTTAATAAAGCAAGAAAGTAGATTAATTTAGTAGATGAATTAATTTTCATTTTGATATAATTTTATCTTTTTAAAAAACTACGTAGTAAACATAGTTTTAGTTCTACAGGTTTAGCAAGAAAATAAGACCTTGTAGATTCTCTATTCAAGATAAAAAAATTTTTAATTATTAATAAAACATAACTGCCTCAAAAAGAAACAGGTGAAATTTCGTAAGTTTTTTCAAGAGACTCGTGAATTTGCTTAGTTTCTTTATCAATTTTATATTTTCCTGATAAATCAATTTTGTTATTTGCTTTATCAAATTTGATAATCTGTATTCCACCAAAGTTTTTACGAGAGTTATATTGGTAAGGAAATAATGTTACGTAATATTCCTTGTTCAAAATAGAAGCTATAGAACAATTAATCGATCCACAAACCACGTCTTCTCCACTGCCCTCTTCTTTTCCAATGATAAGATGAGAAAAAACTCTAACCTCAACATCAATTCCTTCTAGCTCACTTGCAGAAATTATTCCGATAACTCGTGAGTTAAATTCACAAGCAAATTTTTCTAATAAATCAAGATTAGGAACAATTGATCTTAGTGTTTTAGAATCTTTCAAACATAAAATATAATCATTAATCTCTGGAGATCTATAAACTGCTGTAACGGCTTTTTCATCAACATTAAAAACTGCACATAATTTTTGACGTAAATAATCATCCTCATCTAGCCTAACTTTACATGTATCCACTCTAATTGTGATTAAGTCATCTTTAATCAACACTTCCAAGATTCTATCACTTAAATGAAAAAATATTTTATCTGATTTTATATGATTAATTTCTTTGATAACACTGGCTGCACATATTGTACCATGACCACATAAACCAAACTCTTTTCCATCTTTAGTGTAATAACGCAGATCAAATTCATTTGCTTTACTACGTGGCCTGATAAAAGAAGTGATTGGAAATTTTTCTGCAGAAATTTCTGACATTATGTCTTTGGTCATTTTTTCTTTCTTGGAAAATAAAACCACATTTGCCATGTTACCAACAGCTTCTGTGTCACCATAATTTCCAACAAAAGCATAGGATTTTTGCAATTTCATAAAGTTATATTTTAAATTTGATTTAAATGCCAATTCTTAGAATTTTTGAGGAAAAATGACGACAAGGAATGTAAGATGTACCAAATGATACAGCATTATTTCTCGAGTAAATTTTTACCAAAAAAGTGAAGTAAAAAGTATCAATAGATTTATGCTTTTTTATAGTTTAACAACTGACGCTTTAAGATTAATAAAAAATACCCCAAATCAAAGAGAACAACAAACAATAGATTGTTAAAATTACAAAAAAACCTAGAAAAAATTTTTAAACCCGCGCACAAAATGGCGCAACATATGATTGACTAGAAATTCTTTCAAGTGCCATCTGCTTTGATTTTTCATCAATAAATTTTCTAACATCTTTCATCCTAATACCAGTTCCAGTTGAAAGAAACTTCGCTTTAGTAAGTTCTAAGACATTCACTGTAGGACCATTATCTTTTTTAATTTGCCCAACATATTCAAAACCACGACGCAAAATAATTGCTTGAGAGTTGTGATTATCAGAAATCGCAGTTGCAATGATTTTTTGTACCGAAGAGATTGAGAAACTTTGTTTTGCCATAACAGAAGAAACAATCAAAGGAACTGTACCACGATATTCTTTTTTAAACATATATCCGAAATCAAGAACCTCTGGTTCACCATTTTGATTTTTTTCTAAAACTGCTGCCATAATAAATCCCATCAATTCACCAGTTTTTTTAATTACCTTATAAGATAAAGGCTTCATAGAAATTCTATTAGCTTCTGTTAAGATTTTAAAAGTACTTTCAATTTCTTCCTCACTTTTTGCAGAACGACAATCAAATAAAGAAACCGTTTTCATTATTTCATCATCAGTCACGATTGCTTTATAATCTTCATAATCAGTTTTTGATTCTGGATCAAATGGCACCATAGTAAAATTATCAAAATGAATAATATGCTGATCTAAAACAGAATTAGTAACACCGTTTGAAATGTTGTTATGGTCTATTGATTGCATATTATCTTGCTCTATCGCTTTTTCTTTATGTAATTTAGATATTGATTTTGTAAATTGCATAACTTTATTACTAACTGCATCACCTTGCGCTATAAAAGAATCAAAAGCAATCTCAAAATTATCGACAGTGTTTAGTGGCATATCTCTACTAGTCATAAAAATAAATATTTTAATTGGTTAAAACTAAAAATAGTTTTCAAAAGATTTGAGGTGACAAATAAAAAATTAGTGCTGACTTATAAAACAAAAAACAACCTCAATGTTTCAACAAAACGCTGAAAAACTACCGAGAAGTGAAGCCTCTGTGGTTTTAGCATACAACAATTTCACAGGTCATTAATCCACCTAAAAAAGGCAATGTGTCAAAATGGGACGCAGGACTTCTGACCAACAAAAACGATAATCAGCAACTTTTAGTAAACTTTAAAACATGGAAAAACCCTTGATTTTACTGATTAGATACCGTAAAACCTTTCCAGCATTGATTATTCCCATTTTGAGACAAAAGTCATTTTTGAGGCTAGTCTAAAGAATTACCAAAAAAATTTACCTAAGCAGAGATTTTTAAAAAATTATGTCCCTGTCGTAAATAAATCTTTTCTGAAAAATTCAATTTACAACACCAAGTCTGTAATAAAAAAATTAAAAAAACATTTGACAGCTAGATAGCAAAACACAAATCTATGCAATCTAATTTTTTAAAAAATCTCTTTAAATTTAATGCCAGAAAAAAGCACCATTGGTGCTATAAAATCTAAGATGAACAAACCTCACAAATCTCTTTTTAAGAAAAAAGAAAAAGCGATTTTGCCTAACATTTTTCAGCGTTTACACTATTACATACTTTTAATTTTAATTGGAAAAGACGGCAGAGATTACAGAAAAATAAAACAAAAAAGCATCATTGATCCATCTTACCCCGGCAAGTTTCGCAGAATTCGCAAAAGGCATGATCGTATTTATTCCAAACAGAATGTTAGAAATAAAAAATCCAGCATGGATTTAGGTCAGTCTTACAATATTTTTGCTTATGCTTTGTCGTTTCTTGTGCTTGGTTGGCTTGCTCTAAACGCCTTTTTAGTATATGTAAATTTTTGGTCAAATCTTGATAAACAAATAAAATTCCAAAGTGGCGTCATTGAAAAAGCAGCCTCTTCTTTATTCAGCGCAGTTGATAATTATCTAAACTATATCGGAGACAAGCTTTTGGTGGTGCAAGGAGAGCAAAATCCTCAAATGATCGCTAATTTTTTAAAAAGAACTCTCAACAAAGACATTGGTCAAAAAAACGTTTCTTCTTGGATCAACATTGATTTTGCTGATGCCAATGGCAACATCATCGTTAAATCAGATGCTGGAGTTTTAAAAAAGCCAACTAAAATTGCCGAATATTTTCCCTATGAAGAATCCTTAAAAAACACTGCTTGGCGATTAAAAATTGGCAAGTTAAAACATATTCAAAATGATTACACAATTTATGAAATGATTCCCGTTGCAATGCGTGTCGATTATGACAGCTTGAAAACGATTGGAACTTTTCTTGCTGCTGTTCCAACTGAGGTTGTGCAAAGGCAAATTGATTGGGTTTTTGGCGATGAAGACATATGCTATATTGTGGTTGATCGCAGTTATGACTTGCTTGCTTATTCATCTGGTCTTGATCGCGTTTCCTACAATAAAGAGCAGTTGAGATCCAAACAATTTTTACACGAACCAATCGAACAAAGAAAAGGGCCGCTTGACGATTTTCTGCCCGCAAGATTTGAAATTAATGATTGCGTAATTTCACATTTTCAACGCTCAACAGATTATTCAATCACCAATTTAACTGGTTATAATCGTGGAAACGCCTATCGCAACCTTACCTACCAATTGTTTGCGTCCGTTGGTCAATCTTTAATTTTAAGTATCGTCTTTATCATAATTATCCACTTCTTCCGACGCTGGAAAATTGGACCATTCGTCAACGAATTAATTGGTGCAAAAACTGCTGCAGAATCTGCCAGTATCGCAAAAAGCCAATTCTTATCTAACATGAGTCATGAGCTTAGAACACCAATGAATGGAATCATTGGAATGAGCCAGGCACTTTGTGAATCAGGCAAATTAAAAAATGAAGAATTAGATCAAGCAAGCACAATTTACCGCTCTGCAGAGTCACTTTTAATGATTTTAAATGATATTTTGAATTTCTCCAAAATTGAAGCCAGAAAAATTGAAATTGAAAAAATCAATTTTGACCTCCAAGATTTAATTGATGATATTGCAGATTTAATGTCACCCACTGCAAACAACAAAGGCATAGAAATTGTAACCAAAATTTCCAAAGAAGTTCCAAATGCCTTGGTTGGAGATTCTGGAAGATTAAGGCAAATCATGAATAATTTGATCAATAATGCTATCAAATTTACTTATCATGGACAAATTTTTATTCATATAACTCTGGAACGAAACGAAAATGGAATCTTTTATGTTCACTTTAGCATTAAAGACAGCGGCATCGGAATTCCTTCTGATAAAATAAGTAATATGTTTAGAGTGTTTACTCAAGTAGACATGTCAACCACCAGAAAATATGGAGGAACTGGTCTTGGTCTTTCTATTTGCAAAGAATTGATTGAATTAATGCATGGAAAAATTGGTGTAAACAGTGAAATTGGAACTGGTTCAAATTTTTGGTTTACCATTCCATTTACTAAATCAGAAGAGGAATTGGACTCAGTAGAAAATTATTCTGTTCAAAAACAACAAATTGCTAACAAGAAAGTTATCTTAGTTGAAAATAACGCCGTATCCGCACAAAACCTGTTAGAAGAGTTTGAAGACCTGAAAATACAAGCGTCAAAAATAATTATTCCGAATAATATCAATAAAATTTCTGAAAAATCACAATGGATTTTTGCCGCAATAAAACAGACTTTTGAAAATAATAACCAGCAAGATGCAATAATCATAAGCCATAATTTATATAATGGTGTAAATACAATAGAAATTGCAGAATTATTAAAAAACAATGATTCAACCAAAGCTGTTCCAATAGTAGCTTTGATATCAGTTCAAGAAAAATTAAAAATCCCAAGTGACAAGCTAAAACTATTAGATCGTATAGTAATCAAACCAGTTAAGAGGAAGAATTTCTTATTGGCACTTTTCTTTGTCTTTAAAATTACTTACTACGAAGAAGAAGGAACTCTAATTAAAGAAGGAAAAGAAGTTACTCGCAGCGAAAGCTTACAAGGCTCAAATATGCGTGTTTTACTTTGCGAAGATAATGAAGTTAACATGAAAGTTGCGGTTACAATTTTAAAAAGATTTGGCTTCCAGCTTGATTTTGCTGAAAATGGTCAAGAGGCTTTAAATAAAACAATGCACATTAAATATGATATGATTTTAATGGATTGCATGATGCCAATCATGGATGGCTTTGAAGCGACTAAAAAAATTCGCGAAATGGAAAAAGAACGAGGCGAAGAAAAAGCAACATTAATCGTTGCTTTAACTGCAAATGCCAGCGAAGAAGATAAAAACAAATGTCTAGAAGCAGGTATGGATGATTTCGTCGCAAAACCAATCAAACGTGAAGCAGTAGAAGAAATGATTAAAAAATGGGTCAACCCAGATTTTTCACGCAAGTAATTCTATCAACTCACGATGATCGAAATATACTGGCAGAGCCCCTTCTGAGTTTTTTCCATTTTGCAAAATATCTTTTGGAATGGTCTTAGAAATTGCATGAGAAAAATGACCATAAACAATTGGTCTGCAACCAGAATTATAGGCACATTCCACATCAGCGATTGTGTCACCAACAAACCAAATTTCATCTTTTTTTGGATCAATATCAGAGCCCATTAAAGCAAGCTCTAATGGAGCTTTATCTGGTTTGTCATAGGCAGAATCTTGTGCCCCGATTATGGCAAAAAAATCTTTATCAACTTTTAATTTTTCTGCTTCTTTTCTAAGCGTTAGGCCAATTTTGTTGCTTACAATAAATTGTAAAATGCCTTTTTTTGTAATCAGATCAATTAATTCTCTTGCGCTGGGTAAAAGCTCTAGACGCTCTAGGTTAATTGAGCGATAGGTTTTTTTATAAATTTCACCTGCATCTTGCCAATTATCACCGAAAATTTCTGGAAAAGATTCGCGCATTGATTTATGCACATTATCTCGCACTTTTTCTAAACCCCAAGGCTCTTTTCCCATAGAAACCATTGTGGTGTCTATAGAAGTTTGAATTAATGGCCAGGTGTCAACTAAAGTGTTGTCCCAATCAAAAACAATTGCCTTTGGTGGATATTTTTTTAGTGCAGCAAATGCCTGCTTATTTGCTAAAAGTTCATCCATATATTTTTAATTTAAAATGTTGCTGATGTAGTGAAAAACATTTAGACCCAACAAAACCATAGAAACTGAAATCGTAACTCCAACCAATCCAGTTATAATGCCAATAATAACCACTAATCCATCTTTTCCAATTAAACCAAAAGAAATAATTAAAATTCCAAGACCCGGAATAAAGTTAGAAAGCGGCATCGGCAAAAGAACAAAAGAAGAAAAAATTAAAATAAAAAAACCAACTATTCTTTCCGCAAAACGAGAAATCATGAAAGAAAGACGCGGGCGCAAAAATTTTTCAATTTTTCTGATATAAGGCCCAGATTTCTGCACCAACATCGCAAGCACTGATCTTTTAACTGATAATTGGAAAAATCTTTTTGGCAATTTTGGCGAAGAACAGCCCATCACCATTTGCAAAGAAAATAAAACCAAAGGAATTGAAATAATGCTTGGAAAAGGAGGAGGAAGCGGAATTATCAAACCAAAAGCAAAAATCATCATCGCCAAACCAAACCCAGCAGCATGCATTGCTTCAACCAAAATGTAGATTGGAATGCGATCTGAAGAAGAGTGATTAACCACATCTTCAATCGCTTGAGTTGTAATAATTTTTTTATGATCTGGCAAAATTTATCTTAACTTAATTATTTGGAATTTTTATCAGAAGAATCTTTTTTATCTTCTTTTTCTTCGGATTTTAGGCCCTCTTTCAAACCTTTTACACCTTTTCCAATATCCTTCATTACTTGCGGCAATTTTCCTGCACCAAATAAGACAAATACAATTACTAAAATTAATAATAATTCACCGATTCCAACTGACATATTTTTAAAAAATTAATTAATTTCCAAAAGCTTTACCAACTCTTGCCACTCGCGTGCTGAAAGGCCACTTTCTTCTTGCCTAACTTTCTGACCCTTCAACATTTTCTTAACCACTTCAAGCGCCGGGCCAGAAAGATCTTGCCCTTCACGACGATGCTTAACGAAAGCTTCATAACAATGAGGCACCCATTTTTTTACAATATCAAGCATAATTTCTGCGTAAACTCTAATTTCATATTGTGCGTGAGAATCAGCGCGTAAATTTAAAAAATGCATTAAATTGTGCAGGTCAATTTTCCAATACCACTGTGTGTAACAATTAAGCGGAAGATTCATGCGCGCCAATTCACGAGCAAGCCCTTCACGATTTGAATCAAGCACATTTCCTTTGTCATCTTGATTGATCATTTCAAGATAATGTTTGTATGATTTCAGTGAATCTTCTTTTAAAATTTGCAAAACTTTTTTCTGCTCTTCCACGTTTAATTCTCTGCTTTCATCACGACCTTGATGATTAATTTTTGATTGCGCTGAAAGATGTTTTGCTTGTGGAATGTAAAATTCGTCTTCCATGATTGAATAGCGCGCAGAATATTCATTAACAGAAGCTGTGCGATGGCGAATCCATTGTCTGGCGATAAAAATTGGCAATTTAATGTGGAATTTTATTTCACACATTTCAAGCGGAGTTGTATGACGATGTGCAATCAAATAATTGATCAAACCTTTGTCCGCATTAATCTTTTTTGTGCCAGCGCCGTAAGACACACGGGCCGCTTGCACCACTGAAGCGTCATTACCCATATAATCAACCACTCTAACAAATCCATGATCCAAAACTTCAAATGGTTTATAAAGAATTTTTTCTAACTCTTCTGAAACAGGGCGCAATGTTTGATTTGACTGGCTTCTAAGCTGATTGATTTCTTCAAGCTGTTCTTTTTTTATAGTCATTTTGTTTACAATTCTTAAAAATTATTTAAAATATATATCATTTCTAACAAATATTTTAATTTATTAAAGATTTTTTTGCTAATAAACTTAATTTAATGCCAGCAGAAATAATAAAACTAGACAATATTCCACCAACTAGCGGTGTTTATCAATTTTTTGATGCAAAAGACCGCGTTTTATATGTTGGAAAAGCCAAAAATCTTTACAAAAGAGTTGCCAGTTACACCAAAACTGACAAGCTTTCACAGAGAATTTCTCACATGGTTTTTTTGGCACAAAAGCTGGAAATTATTCAAACTGAAAATGAAGTTGAAGCGCTGCTTCTGGAGCACAATTTAATCAAAAAGCTTGAGCCCCGTTATAACATCTTGCTGCGCGATGATAAAACTTTTCCTTACATTCACATTACTAAGCATAATTTTCCACAAATCACCAAATATCGCGGGCCAAAAAAAGATGACGGGTTTTATTTCGGACCATTCGCCTCAGCCCATGATGTTAATCACACCATCGATGTTTTGCGCAAAAGTTTTTTGCTTAGAAATTGCTCTGATGCTGAATTTAAATCGCGCAAAAAACCTTGTCTTGAATATCAAATTAAAAAATGCTTCGCGCCTTGTGTGAATCTGGTTTTGCAGAATGATTATGAAACTGCTGTAAAAAACGCAGTTGAATTTTTAAACGGCAAATCTGCTGAAGTGCAAAAAAATTTGCTCGCTAAAATGCAAAAATTAAGCGCAGAAGAAGAGTTTGAAAAAGCCGCAATAATTCGCGATCAAATTAAATCTTTAAACAGCATTCAAACCAAGCAAAACATTAACTTACAAGACATTAAAAATGTTGATATTATCACGCTAAAACAGCTAAACAACATGACTTGCGTTTATATTTCTTTTTATCGCAACGGGCAAAATTATGGCGCAAAACCTTATTTCTATGAAATTGATAGCACTGAAAAACAAGAAGAATTTTTATCTGATTTTTTAGGACAATTTTATTTAAACCAAATTCCTGCAAGTGAAATTTTTCTAAATCTTGAAATAGCCGAGCAATCCTTAATGGAAGAGTTTTTAAGCAAGCTGGCGGGTTGTAAAGTTATCATAAAAATTCCTAAAATTGGCAGTAAATTGGCTTTAATCAAAGATCAGGAAAAAATCGCACTGCAAAATATTGAGCAAAAAATATTACAAAATTTAAATAATCGCGAATTGCTTTTAGAGATAAAAAAAGCTTTTGATTTACCAAAAATGCCACAAAAAATTGAAGTTTATGACAACAGCCACACCAGCGGAAGTAATGCTGTAGGGGTTTTAATCACCGCCGACATCAATGGCTTTGTTAAAAGCGGCTATCGCAAATTTAACATAAAATCAGCAACACCAAATTCAGAAACCAACATTCTTTACGGCAAAGACGACACTGCCATGATGCGCGAAGTTTTATTTCGCAGATTCTCAAAATTAGACAAATCTGAATATCCTGATTTAATCATTCTTGATGGTGGAAAACCACAACTATCAGCGGCTCAAGCAATTTTTGATGAATTAAAAATCAAAATTCCTTTTATTTGCATGGCCAAAGGCGAAAACCGCAACGCTGGTGAAGAAAAATTTCATCAAACCAACAAAGAAATTGTAACTTTTCCCAAAAATCACCCCGCCCTACATTATCTGCAAAGATTACGCGACGAAGCCCACCGCTTTGCGATTATGACTCATCGCAAAAAACGTAGCAAAGAAACTTTTTTATGGGCCACTAATTCTCACGCCTCCTGAACCACCTGCAGGCTCAACTATGGATCCAGAAGAAGAGCGTGAAGCTGGACCAACAACTGCTCCAGATGAAGAGTTAGAAGACCCAACAGTTGTTCCACCTTTTGAAGATGAGGCAGAACCAACCATAACTCCTTTTTTACCACCGCTAGAACCAACCACAACTCCTGATTTTTCCCTTCCTCCAACATCAGCAACACTGGTTCCTTTATTACCATATTTCTGAACTTTTGATGAACCATATCTTCCAACCTTTTTAGCAAGTTTTTCTGTACCACGCATTGCACGTCTTTGTGCTTTCCTTAAGAAATTACCAGTGCTTGACATCATCTTAGTCATAGAAGCGGCCCAAGGAGCAGGGCCTCCAGCACCAACCAACTTCTGAGCGAATTGCGTAATCTTATCCATAAATGCCGATAAAATAAACAATATAAATGCACCCTTCAGAATTGCCATAAACTTGGTTTTATTCATCGTTACCATAAGAATAGGAATTCCAAAACCAAGACTTCTAAACACTGAAGACACTTTGTAATTTACAATATTCATTATGCAGTAAATACTTTCATCAGCTCCTGGTGTGGTGCAATCAATGGTTTTTTCTTCCTTCACACCATCTCCACTGAATAAAACATCACCAACTACTACCTTATCAAAAACAATAATCACAAAAGCAAGATAACAAAACAAAATCATTGGCTGCAAACAAAAGCCCAGAACCTGTCGCCACCAACCATCGAACACATTTTTAGTACGATTAAAAAGTGCCAAAGTTATAGTGACAGGAGAAACATATATCAAAATCGTAATTGCAATAATTGCCACCAACATTATATGTATTGCTCGAATCACTAAAGACAACATGAAGAACCCTAAGATCAAACTAAACACCACGAAATAAATACCAAGTCCACCAGTAAAAAACCCAGCAACCACTAACATAATTAAATTTGGAACTGTTGCTGAAGGTCCGTAACCCATAGCACGGGCCAATTTACAATCTAGTGTATCCCAAGGTCTTAAATATTCTTTTCCAGGAGGATAGGCTCGAGTTGCTGGATTATATCTGGTATCCTCATTTTTATCTTTATAGTTAAAGCGAGGAAATTGACAACCATCTAGCCGATTTTGATTTACACTAGGACTGCCATAGTATCCATCATCACCTAAATTGAACACCATGTTCGCCAAATAAGAAGAAGATTTAATAACACCAGAAGCAAATTGATCTTGCCATGCAGTGCCCAGCGCAAAATAAGAAACTAATCCAATTTTTAATATGTAGGGAAGCAACTGTTTTTTTGCAACTGGCTGAAGCCCAAGCAAAATCATTGCACCAAAAAGCATCACCGAAATCGACATCGCAACTTTAATTACGGTTCGTAATCCCGATACTATCTTAGAAAAGAAAGAAGGAGTTGTTAAAGTATCACCATTTTTATACTTAACCCCACTATGTGGACATGGATTTTGTGTAGTAGTAACCACAATATCTGCCGTAGCATCAAAAAGAGGAATCTCAGAAGAATCATTACATATCGTATGCCCTGCCCTGTTAAAAAATAAATTTTCTACAGTCTCTTTAAAACATTGTATAACTGGAGCAGAAAAATGCCTGATATTACTCGTCAATATTCCTGCATTATAAGAATAAACATTCTGCGAATCCCCTTCCATATTAGCGCAAGCAGAAGAAACAAAAGCTTGTGCGAAAGCAGGCTGCTTAATGGTTGGAATAATCGGAAGTTTTATGCAATGGTTCATATATTGACAAGAGTTTGTCATATAACCAGGATTATTTGGGTCCGGATTTTGTGTTTCTGTTCCACCGCCAAGATTATGATTAAAAGGACAAACAGAATATGTTTTTGCACAAATATAATTTGGCACAGTTTTAGATGGAAAAATATCAAAAGTTATCGCATCGACAATACATCTGCTGCCCAATTTACAAACTTTATAGTCTTTTCCTTTATCAATACACATTGTGTTTTGACTTCTTTGAACACAACAATCATAAGCATTTTGCGCAGCAGCTCTTTCATCTTCCGTAGCAAATTTATATAATAAAAACCGATTGCAAGCATAAACCGGAGCATTTCCTGCGCCAGTGTAATAATATTTTTGATTATCACTGTCATATCCAAGTCTTATTAACCTTGTAGGACCATCCCACGGGTTTGTACAAGCATCATCTCCATTATCCGTATATTCCATTCCACCATAAAAATATTCACGATAAAGCTTATTTGTCATATGGCGACTTAGGTCACTATCAGAATTTATTCCATAACTGTTACATTCTGCAGGAATGCCCCCTGGACCGAATATAGTTTCAATACATTTACGATAACCACCCTTACCTTTCACCAAAGGACTATTAGAGCCACTGTCAGCAGCACTGCCATCAGCCTTGCTCCATCCTGACCAAGCAGCGCCACAAACCCTTGTGCTATCATAAGCAGATTTTGCTGCTGCATAAACAACCCCCATAGCAGCAATCGTAGCAGCAGTTGAAGCAACCAAAGCCCAAGCAGTAGCACAACAAAAAGGATTAGAAACACTAGTTGCCGCACAAGTTGCATTATTTTGTGCGATCTCCATAATTTTTGTTGGGGACATTGCAACCCCAGCAGCTATTTGGCGTGCGGTTTCAGCATTATATATCGTATTAGCACAAGCATTATTTGCCGCATATGACGCCGCAGCACCAACCAATCCAACACCAGCAACCAAAGACGCACAAACTGGATTAGAAATTTGCCAATCTAGATCTATACCACCAAAGGGAGTAAATGAAATTTCAGCAACATCACAACGATCTTGAGTATAACTTTTAACCGTTCTTGGCCCATCATAAATCGCATAAGCATTGTTTGTTTTACAGACAGCAGAAAAAAACAACAATAAAGCTAGAGAGTAACAAAAATTTTTTTTCCAAAAATTATAAAACATCAAAAACTTTTACTAGCTGATTAATCTCTTGGTTTTTAACCTTAAGAGAAGTTCGGTTAACCACTAAGTGAGAGGTTACATCAATTATTTTTTTTAGTTCAAACATTTCATTTTCAATTAAAGTTTTTCCACTGCTAACTAAATCTAAAATAAAATCACACAAACCAAGCGCCGGCGCAATTTCAATTGATCCGTTAAGCTTGATTGCTTCAGTTTGAACCCCATTTGCTGAAAAATATTTTTCTGCAATGTTGGTATATTTCGTGGCAATTCTGATATGACTAATTTTATTTAAATCAAGCTCAATATTTTTTTTTGCCGCAATTGACAAACGACATTTGCCAATTTTTAAATCAAGAACTGGAAAAATTTCTGGTGAAGAAAATTCTTCTAAAACGTCAAGCCCACAAATTCCAAGATCCGCCGCGCCAAATTTTACAAAAGTTGCCACATCAAAACTTCTAACTTTTACAATCTCCAAATTTTCTATATTGGTTTTAAAAATTAACTTTCTTGCCGAATCATCAAAAAAATCAGCTTCCGGAACAATTCCCGCTCTTTCAAACAAAGGATAAAGCTCAGATAAAATTCTTCCTTTTGGAACTGCAAATAAAATTTTTTTCATATTTAAAAATTCTTATAATAACCTTTGGTGCTAGTCGGGGTCTCCTGACCCCGACTGACTGTTCATTTTCCTATCAAAAATTGGCATTTATAATAACTTAAAATAAACCTAATAACCTAGAAAAAAAGCCGCTACCGCAAAAAAAATAATTTTTTCCATGTTTAAAAATTCTTATAATAACGAAGCAACAGCCCCAATCCATTAACTTTATTAGAACCAGTTTTAAAGTCATTATATTGATTTTGATAACCAACTTGCACTAAAAAACGATCAAATAAAATGTTTTTATCAAATTCATAACCAACTGAAATCTCTTTCAAAGATTGATCAAATCCATATTGATATGGCTTGTTATTGTGTCGAGCACTATATCCAAGCGTCACATTCCAATTACGACAAAAACGATTAACCGCATTAGCAGTTAAATAGTTTTCATCATTGCCACGACGCCCCAAAACATTTTTCAGCAAAGCATATTCAACCAAAAAATCTGTATCAACTTTTTCATGAGACGCAAATTTATAATTCATTCCCGCCACAACTCCTGTTTGGTTTGACACATTGTAATCCAAACTAGCATTAGCATTAACCGCTAAATTCATATAACCAAAATGATAAGTCAATTTTTCTCTTTCACCAAAATCAAATTTAATATCAAGCCCAATAGTGTAAGATTTTAAAGATCTCGTATCACCAGGAACAGCATCTTGCTTGCGTTCCGACTCTCTGCTTGTAATCAAAGAATTATCCAAATTTTTGCGATCATTAGTGAAGCTAGAAAAACTAAATTCATATTCACCAGTCTTTTTTAAATTTCCTAAACGATAAACTCCACCAAAACCAAGTTTTTCAGTTTGTCGATAGTTGTTTGCAATAAGATGGTTCCAAATGCCGCGATTCCAGCGCCAAGCAGTTCCAAAATTTGGATTAAACTTTCCCGCAAGAAGTGCAAATTTTTTCCTATCATAAGAAATGTTTAATTCTCTTGCATAAATTCCTTCTGAATCAAAAGCAAAATCGCCAGCATTATGCGACACTTGAGTTATTCCATTAGTTCTTCCATCTTGGTTCACAACTTCCATAATAAACTGGCCATTTAATGCCAAATGCTTGGTAAGGTTAAGCGACGAAAAAAGACGGCCTCTTGCAGCAATATTTCTATATTCACTAGCTTTATCAGTGGCGCGATATTGATCATTAACATTTACATCAAAAATCAATTGATTAGAAAATTTTGGAAAAAAAGCCTCACCACTTTCTGTTTCTTTATTATCCTCTTCAAGCAAATGCCTGAAAGTGTTGATCTTAACATCTTCAGCAAATAACTTGAAAGGAAAGAAAATAAAAACTAAAACTATTAAAAAATTCTTTTTCATTAATCTATGGTTAGGTAAAACAATTTTATAAACGCCAATTCGGGATAAAAAAGTAATTGTTTTAAACCAAAATGTGTGAAAACCGTCGTCTTCCTTCGATCTGGCTTAGAATTTTTAATTTAAAAAACTCACTTATTTGCATAAGCTCAAGTTTTTTAAATTAAAAATTCTAAGCCAGCTCTTTGCAATACTCGGTTTTGACACATTTTTATCCCGAATTGGCGTTTATAAGAAATTAATCTTGATACAAAGACACAAATTTTATGTCAATTCCAGTTTTAATCGCAATAAGTTTTTCTGCCGGATTTTTTATTGAAAGCATCGTTGGCTTTGGCGGTGGTTTAATTGCTTATGCGATTCTCGGCTTTTTCATGGATCTTAAAGACATGATTTTAGCTGGCTTTTACATCGGCACCTGCTCTAGCGCCTATATTGCCTATACCGACATAAAATCATTCAACAAACCAATTTTTAAATCAATTCTGCCAATCTCTTTAATCGGAACTATAATCGGCGTTTTTATCTTTAGCAAATTCTCTCCAGACTCTCTTGCTCTTGCCTTCGGAATTTTGTTAATTTTTCTTGCCACCAAAATCTTATTTTTCGATCACTATATTTTGCCAAAAATCTTTAAAAATAAATTAATTTTACTCGGCGGAATCTCTCACGGAGCCTTTGGAATAGGCGGCCCATTCTGGGTTAATGCTTTAAAAAATGACTTCCAAAACAAATCACAATTGCGCACCACAATGGCAATTATTTTTGTTGCTTTTAATTTTGTACGCTTAATTCAGCTAAGTCTGCAAGGCCAAATAAAACTACAATTTTTTCAAGAAATATGGTGGGTAATCATACCAATCTTCATAACCATAAAGCTCGGACATCATGTTCATACAAAAATTAGTGATAATATATTCAAAAAAATGATTGCTTTAATGACATTTTTTGCTGGAATAAAGTTTATCTCTAAATTTCTAATGGCATTTTTGTAAATCAAAAATTTCAACAAAAAGTTTGATTTGCAACAGTGCCCTAATTAACCTAATTTAAATTATGAAACTTACTCTTCGCAACTTAAAACGCGATCTGCCTGCAAGTATCGTAGTTTTCTTTGTCGCCCTTCCTTTGTGCCTTGGAATTGCTCTTGCTTCAGGGGCTCCTTTATTTTCAGGAATTATCTCTGGAATTGTCGGCGGAATTGTTGTCGGATTTGCTAGCAAATCTGAAATCGGCGTCAGTGGCCCTGCTGCTGGTCTTGCCGTTATTGTTTACACCTATATTGCCACTTTAAACAATTCTTACCCCGCTTTTTTAAACGCTGTAATTATCGCTGGTTTCATACAAATCATCGCGGGCTATCTAAAAATGGGCTCAATTGCTTATTACCTTCCATCTTCGGTGATTAAGGGAATGCTTTCGGGAATTGGCATCATCATCATTCTCAAACAAATTCCTCACGCAATCGGTTATGACAGCGATTTTGAAGGCGACATGGCTTTTGAACAACAAGACGGCTATAACACAATTTCTGAAATCACTCACGCCTATGAACTTCTAACTCCAGAAGTGATTTTAATCTCACTTATTTCAATGTTAATCTTGATTTTTTGGGATAGGCTTCTTAACCGAAAACATCGAATTTTCAGATTTCTTCAAGGCCCTTTAATGGCCGTATTAATTGGCATCATCATCACCAGCCTTGCTAAATCTGGTGTTCTGCCCTTTTATCTTGAAGACAAACATTTAGTCAACATTCCAACTTCGTCTAACCTCAGCGAATTTTTAACTCAATTCACTCTGCCAGATTTTTCTTATTTAAGAGATCCACAAATTTATTTAATGGGTTTAATTTTAGCAGTTGTAGCAAGCGTTGAAACCTTGCTTTGCGTGGAAGCAACCGACAAAATTGATCCTTACAGAAGAATCACCCCAACCAACCGCGAGCTTAAAGCTCAAGGGCTTGGAAACGTAATTTCAGGCTTTATCGGCGGATTGCCTCTAACTCAAGTTGTGGTGCGAAGCAGTGCCAACGCTTCTTTTGGCGCCAAAACCAAAACTTCAGCAATTCTACATGGTTTTTTCCTTTTATTTACTGCAATTGCAATTCCCGACATTTTAAACATGATTCCACTAGCAAGCCTTTCCTGCATATTAATCATTGTTGGATATAAACTTGCCACCCCCAAAATTTTCAAAGAAACCTTTAAGCTAGGGCTAGAACAATTTCTGCCTTTCATCACCACCATTATTGTCATGGTTCTAACCGACTTGCTTAAAGGCGTTGCTGCTGGATTATTGGTTGCAATAATTTTCGTATTACATAAAGGCTTACAAAACTCTTATCAACTCATGGTTGAAAAAGGAGTTAGCGGCTCTCAATATCTCGTCCGCCTTGCCGAAGAAGTTTCTTTCTTAAACAAAGGAAGCATCCTCAAACTTCTTAACTCAATACCTCGGCGCTCTCGTGTCATCATTGACGGTGCTCATTCTGAATATATTCACCATGACGTTGTAGAAATCATCGACAATTTTCAAATTAACTCTAAAACTAAAGGCATCAGCCTTGAAGTTCGCGGCAAAGAAATTAACAAAAGAAAGGAAATTTCCGCCATCAGTCAGAGAGATTTAAAAGAACTAACCCCCAAAAAAGCCATACAACTTTTAAAAGATGGCAATAAAAGATTCGTTAATAACCTTCATATTAACCGTAATCTATTGCGTCAGGTTAACGACACTTCAAAAGAACAAAATCCTTTTGCCTTTGTTTTAAGCTGCATCGACTCTCGCACCTCTGCAGAGCTGATCTTCGACCAAGGTTTGGGCGACATCTTATCTTGTCGTATCGCTGGCAATATTTTAAATGACGACATTTTAGGCAGCATGGAATTTGGCTCTAAAGTTATCGGGGTTAAACTGATCGTAGTTCTTGGCCACAGCGGCTGTGGCGCCATTAAAGGTGCTTGCGAACATGTTGAAATGGGCAATCTCACTGGTCTTTTAGAAAAAATCAAACCAGCAATTGCAATGGAAGGCAAAAATCATGACCGCAATTTCGTTGAAAATGTCGCAACAAACAACGTCAAACTAATCATCAAAGACATAACCAAACGCAGCCCAATCATCAAAGAACTAATCGGACAACAAAAAATCGCCATAATCGGCGGCATGTATGACGTAGCAACCGGCAAAGTCGAATTTTACGATTAAAAGCTGAAATTAGTCCTCAAGCGCTCGGCGCAAGAAAGGGGCCAGGCGACTTTTAAGCCTAAAAGTTGCCTGGCCCCGTTCTTTCGGTTGACATTTTGTTAATTCAAAAATATGCTGTAGCGTACTATTTTTCTAACTCTAACCTCACTTTTTCATGAAAGTTTACTACAACAAAGACGCTGATTTAGATTTAATCAAAAGCAAAAAAATTGCGATCATCGGCTATGGCAGCCAAGCTCACGCACACGCGCAAAACCTTCGCGACAGTGGCGTTAAAGAAGTTAAAATCGCCCTTCGCCTTGATTCTCCAACTGTTGCTAAGGCAAAAAATGCTGGTTTTGATGTGCTTTCTAACGCTGAAGCAGCTAAATGGGCTGACGTTATAATGGTTCTTGCTCCAGATGAATTTCAAGCTGAAATTTATGAAAAAGATTTACACGAAAACCTTAAACAAGGCGCTGCTCTAGCTTTTGCTCACGGCCTTAACATCCATTTCAATTTAATCAAAGCTCGCCCTGATCTTGACGTTTTCATGATCGCTCCAAAAGGCCCAGGACACACTGTACGTTCTGAATATTCTAAAGGCGGCGGCGTTCCTTGCTTAGTTGCAGTTTCTCAAGATAAATCAGGAAATGCCCTAAAAATCGCCCTTTCTTACGCTTCTGCAATTGGCGGCGGCAGATCTGGCATCATCGAAACCACCTTCAAAGAAGAATGTGAAACTGATCTTTTCGGCGAACAAGCTGTTCTTTGCGGCGGAGTTACTGCCTTAATTCAAGCTGGTTTTGAAACTTTAACTGAAGCTGGATACGCTCCAGAAATGGCTTATTTTGAATGTTTGCATGAAATGAAATTGATCGTTGACCTGCTTTATGAAGGCGGAATTGCCAACATGCGCTATTCAATTTCTAACACTGCTGAATATGGCGATTTAACTCGCGGACCAAGAGTTATCACCGCTCAAACCAAAGCAGAAATGAAAAAAATTCTTGGCGAAATTCAATCTGGTGAATTCGTTCGTGAATTTATGAACGAAAATAAAACTGGCAAAAAACATTTCGATGCATTACGCGCTAAAGGCAAATCTCACCCAATCGAAGCAGTCGGCGACAACCTTCGCTCGATGATGCCTTGGATTGCAAAAAACAAATTGGTTGATAAAAAATCTAACTAATTCCTGATAAAAACTATTTGCTGGGCGGAATTTGCAATTCCGCCCTTCTATTCATGCAATACCCAATTACACCAAATTGCATTTTATATCACAATCGGCGGTTATCCCTTCATAAACAACTCGGTGTAATGGGATATTTCCCTAACAATCCCAAAAAAAACATCTTTAAAAAAAACATCTCTTATCTAAGATAAAATAATCAAATTATTTTAATCATTATTTTATCATGACCAACTCTCTATCCATCATCATCCTTGCCGCTGGAAAAGGCACTCGAATGAAATCTGATTTGCCAAAAGTAATGCATAAAATTGCGGGCAGAGAAATGCTCAACATGGTTATTGATGAAGCAAAAAAACTTTTCCCCAAAAACATCACCGTCGTGGTTTCTGATGAAATGCAAAATTCTTTTACAAAAATTCTCAAAGAACATCCAGAAACAAAAATTAATTTTGCTATACAAAAAGAACGCAAAGGCACAGCTCACGCGCTTCAAACTGGTTTAGAAAATCTGTCTGATTTAGGTGAAAAACTTTTAGTTTTATATGGCGACACTCCCTTAATAAAACATGCAACCTTAGAAAAAATGATCGAAAAACTCGATAATTTTTCACTATGCGTTTTAGGCTTTGATGATGAAGAAGAAAATGCCTATGGACGCTTGGTAATAGACGATCACGGCCATATCGAAAAAATCGTAGAATTTAAAGATGCTACAAATGAAGAAAAGAAAATTTCTTTATGCAATTCTGGCGTGATGGCAATTGACGGACATCAAATTAAAAATTTATTATCGCAAATCAACAACCATAACGCTGCTGGTGAATTTTATCTCACTGACATTGTTGCAATCGCAGGAAAATCAGGGCTTAAACGTAGTTTCATTAAAACCGAAATAAATCAAGTTTTAGGCGTTAATTCACGCTTTGAACTAGCAAAACTTGAAACTATCAAACAACAAGAAATCAGAAAAAAAATGATGGATGATGGCGTAACTTTGCTTGATCCAGAGTCAGTTTATTTTTCTTACAACACCAAAATCGCCTCAGATGTCATCATTCATCCGCATGTGGTTTTTGGCAAAGATGTTGAAATCAGCAAAAATGTCGAGATCAAATCTTTCTCACACATTGAAGGCGCTGTAGTAAAATCTCATTCAGTGGTTGGGCCATTTGCGCGCTTGCGTCCCGGCACCATAATTTCTGAAAATGCTAAAATTGGCAATTTCGTTGAAGTAAAAAAATCTAACATCAAAACTGGCGCCAAAATCAACCATTTAAGCTATATTGGCGACAGTGAAATCGGCGAAAATTCTAACATTGGCGCTGGCACCATCACTTGCAATTATGATGGCTATAACAAATTCAACACTATCATTGGAAAAGATGTTTTTGTCGGCTCAAATTCTGCATTAGTTGCACCAATAACCATCGAAGACGGCGCAGTTATTGGCGCTGGAAGTGTTATCACCAAAGATGTAAAAAAAGATGAATTAGCAGTTGCAAGATCAAAACAAATTGCGATTCTTGATGGCGGAAAAAAATTTCATCAAACCAAATCTAAAAAATAAGTGAAAAAAATCTTTAATTTATTTATCACATTTTTATCGCTTTCTTTCCTACTGCCTCAAGCTTCTTTGGCCAACCAAACCATCGAAGAAGTCAATTATTTTGCCTCGCTTCGTGCCGCACAAACCAACGTGAGATCTGGCCCCGGCCAAAGTTATCCAATCAAATTCACTTACAAACTTCGCGGCATTCCAGTTCGAGTTGTGCGCGAATATGACAATTGGAACGAAATCGAAGATTATGATGGCCAAACTGGCTGGGTTACACAAAGCCTGCTCACCAAAAAAAGAACTTTAATGGTACGCACCACCAAAAGCTTCATCAACATGCACAGCAAAGACAACCACAAATCCCGCATCATCTATCACCTAGAAAACAACGTAATTGGCGATTATATCAACTGCTCAGATAATTGGTGCGCAGTCAAAATCAACAACAAAAAAGGCTGGGTGCAAAAGGAAGAACTTTGGGGAATTGAATAAAAAATTGGAAAGGAGCCAGGCTGACGTCGTTGCTTGGCTCTTTTCTAACCTAAGATTCTAGTGGGTTTGGTTGTGGTGTGGTTACTATTTGTGATGCTGGTATGGTGGTGTTGAGTATGTTTTATGGTGCTGGCCTATTTTGTGATGTTTCGGGTTTTAAAGCCATGGTATTATAATCATAATCCATAACTTCTCGTGGTGTTCTCTGGGCTTGCGTGACAGTGTTCAGTGTTGCAGAGCCGTCCTCTATTAATTTGGGCTCAGAATAAAAATTTATATATAATATCTCAATAAAACGCGCCAACAGCCGCTTGAAATGCTTCATAAGGTGCAAATGGTACAAAAAACGCGGATAATGGTGATTAATATGCAAAAGCTTCATGTTCTAAAAAGAATCATTGTTAAGAATTGTTAAACAAGCCTAAACAAAAAAGTTGATTTAAGGTTAAAAAGCAAATTAGTTATATTAATTCCATCAATAACTACATTGATATTATCAATTATATGACCGATTTAAATAATTTTTTTTACAAAAAAAATGTATTGCAACAGATCAAAGGATTCTATTATGCAACTAGACTTAAAAGCGTTTCAGAAGCCGCAAAAGCTATGAATTTAACTCAATCTACTGTTAGTTTACAGATTGGATCTTTAGAAAGAGATTTAGGCTTAAAATTGTTAAAAAGAGATAGCAAGCCAATTTCACCAACTTTAGATGGTGAAGAGTTTTACAAATTAATCTGCCCTTTAATACAAAAATTTGAATCAGTTATTAAGAATTTTCTAGATAGCAAAAAGAAAAAAGAAGAAAAACAAATTAAAATTGCTGTGCATCACATAGCCATTTCTTATCTAATGCCAAAAGTGGTTGCACAATTTAAAAAAATTAATCCAGACGTTAAAATTATTATTAAAAATATTGCACCTCTCGACGCAATAAATGCTCTCAAGAATGGCGAATTAGATCTAATTTTTTACCCAAATTTATCGCAAGATCCAGAAATAGAATATATCGAGAGCTTTTCTTATGACCCAATATTAATCATGAATAAAAACCATCCGCTAGCTAGAAAAAAAATTCAAAGTTTAAAAGATTTAAAAGATTTTGATTTAATTAGAATTGACAAAGGACTGATAACATTGCCTTTATTTGAAGAAGCGGTCAAAAATCATCATTTGAAAGGCAGTGTGGAATTCGAAAATGGCAATTGGGAAATGCTCAAACATTTTGTTAAAGAAAACGATTTTGTGGCAATTATTTCAACAATTTGCCTAGATAAAAATGATTCTGACTTAGTGGTAAAAGATCTATCCAATTTCTTCCCAAAGATGGGTTACAATATGGCCATTAAAAAGGGTAACCTGTTAAAAACATCCATAAAAGATTTTATTAATTCATCACAGAAAGTAAGAAACACACTTGTAGAGCCAAAGAATTAGCCAAAACTTTGTAAATAATACAGAAATGCATCAAGTTGGCATTGTTGCATGGCTTTTCCACTGCTCAGGCAGCGTTACATAACGACACCGGAGCAGTGGAACACACACCATACAGTAAAAATTCAAAAACGGGTCTTTGTGCTATAAGTATCACATGCGCTATTTAAATGTCAGTTAATTACTCCTAAATCCCAATAAACTCTTGCAATATCACGTTATTATATGATTTAATTACACTATTGATTCCTTCAATATGGTATTAATTTTTTATGAATTATACAAATTCTTTCAAGAAAAATGAAAAATTGGATTTAGTTCACCATGTTATTTTCTTTTTGTTTAAAAATAATAATCATTATTTAACGATCGGTAGCTTTCTTTGGGGGCTGTTTTGACATGTCAAGACGAGATCATACTTTATTATCTCCACATCATTTGGAAGCTTTTGAATTTTTAGAAAAAAAATCTTCACCTGGATATGACTTATCATCTGCAACACCTATAACAGCCGCCTCAAGTACAGTTCTAAAAGAAGCAATTAGTTCTGGGCAGTTATCTTATGCTCACTTTACTGGCGAATCGAGGGGAAGTGAAGATGTTTTAAAAAAATGCACCTCTTTTTTTCAAAAACATGGTATAAAATGCAAAACTAAAAATATCGCTCTTTTCAGTGATGGCATAACTTCTGCTATAGGACAAGCATATAACTTATTAAAAGTAAAAAGTATATTGGTCCCAACACCAACTTTTGGATATTTTTTTAAACAACTTAATAAATTTGGTATTAGTTTTGTAACTATACCTACTAATAAAGATAGCGGATTCCTAATCGATCCGGAAGAATTAGAAAAATCAATTATTAAAAATAATATTCGTGTTTTGCTAATTTGTTACCCTAACAACCCAACTGGAGTTGTAATAACAGAAGAAAATGCTAGAGCAATAGCAGAAGTGGTTAAAAGATATAATGTCTTTGTTATACAAGATGCAATTTTCCTTGAAAATTCATTATCTAGCGAAACAAACAAGAATTTTTTAATTGCTGCCGTAGAGGGTATGCTAGATAGATCTTTAACTTTATACAGCACTTCTAAAATGATGTCCCATGCAGCAGATCATGTTGCCGTTGGTGTTGGTCCAGAAGATTTAGTTAAAGATTTTGCAAAGCTTGGGGGACATTCAGTATTCTCTGAAAGAGTTTTTACTTCCGCAGTAAAAGAAATCGAAGAAAACCATGAATATTTCGAAGATGCCAGACAAAAATATTTAAATAACATTTGGTTAGTGAATACAAAAATCGAAGTTCTAAATGAAAAATTTAGTAAAATTTTTGGTGAACAAGATGCAGATGAACAACCCTATGTAAAACCATATATCGAAATTCCAGAAGCTGGAAATGTCTATTTGCTAGACTTTTCTGGTTTAAAAGGAAAAATATTTGATGGCAAAGAAATGTTAACTGGACTTGATATTAGTAAATTCTTACTTGAAAATGCTTCGGTTGCAACTGTTCCTGGTGAATGTTTTTTCTTTCCAGAAGAATCAATGTTAGTAAGAATTTCTTTGGGTCATCCAATTGAATATATTAGCGAAGCTTTTAATAGTATAATTTATTCCGTAGAAAAACTCAATGTCGTAGAAAAAACTGATCCAAGGTCTTCACCGTCTTCAAGCAAAGCTAAACCTCTTTCTGAAGCTGCTATGGAAGCTATGAAATCAATCAAATCCCGCCTATAACCATGAAAATCCTATTACTAATAAACAACGATATTCATTCTGCAACCGCTCTGAATCTTCTACTTCCTGAGTTAAGAAAGAATGAGGTTAGAATAATTTTATCTGAAATAAATTCTTATAAAGACAAAGCGCCAGAGCTGCTTGCAATGGAAGAAATTGAGCGCGATGCAGTGAAGGAAGGGTTTTTGCAGAAAAATGATTTATCGACTTTTGGTTATATCTTAGAAAACAAACAATTTAAAACCTTCGAACAAATTGCAAAAATACTTAATTGTCAGATAAAAATTTATGACAACATAAATTCAGAAAAATCTATTTTTGATTTAAAAGAATTTGCGCCAGATCTGGCTTTGTCTATTCGTTTTCGTCAAATTTTGCATGAAGAAATAATAAAAATTCCAAAGAATGGCGTAATCAATCTTCATTCTGGTCTTTTGCCGCAATTTCGTGGAGTTTTGCCAAGCTTCTGGACAATTTTGTCAGGAGAAAAAACTTTAGGAACAACACTGCACTTTATAAATAATCGAAAAATTGATGTCGGAGACATTATTGGCTTTACTACAAAAGACGTTGATTTTAATCAATCTTTATCAGCAAACATAAACCAGCTTTATTATGAAGGGTGTCAGTTAATTGTTAATACGATAAACAAAATTAATAGCAATTCTATTATCAAAACCACTAAGCAAGATGAGACTTGCGCTCGATATTTTTCTTATCCGCAAGAAAGTGACGTGAAAAAATTTTTGCAAATTATGAAGTTGGTTTAAGGCGATATCTCAATTTAAGCTGAAGCGGCATAGTCTTGGAACACTCAGGATGCCTGAGAAACAAGAAAGAAAAAACTATTCAGATTTTTTCCTTGGATCGAAATAAAGCAGGATTGGTGCGGAGATGTAGATTGAAGAGTAAGTTCCAATAATAATGCCAACAAAAGTTGCTGTGCTGAAGCTTTTCAAAGCTTCTCCACCAAACAACATCAAAGCAAGCAGTGAAATCAATGTAACGCTGGAAGTTAGGATGGTTCGGCTCATGGTTGAGTTGGTGCTAGAATTAATCAAGTCAGACAAATCCATTTTTTTGTAAAGACGCAAATTTTCGCGAATGCGATCATAAATCACCACTGAGTCATTGATTGAATAACCAATCACCGTAAGGATTGCCGCAATTGAAGTTAAGTTAAATTCCAACCCGCTTAAAGAATAAAAACCAACAGTTAAAAATGCATCATGCAATAAAGCAAAAATTCCACCAAGACCAAACTGCCAATCAAAACGAATCCAAATGTAAATCATAATAAAAATGAAAGACATCAAAAGCGCCATGAAGCCTTTTTTAATCAGCTCCAAGCCAACTTGCGGGCCAACATAATCAATTTTTCGATATTCAATTTGTGAGAATTTTTTGCTTAAAATTTCTTGAATTTTCTTAACCACTAAAGACTGCTCTTGCTCAGTTTTTGCCACTCGAATCAACAAATCTTTTTGATCAACATTTTGAATTTGCACATCTTTTATTTCAGCGCTCAACATTTTTCGAACTTCCGCAACATCAACAGCCTCTTGAACTCTTGCTTCAATTAAAATTCCACCAGCAAAATCAATTCCGAAATTCAAACCCTTAACCATAACCAAAACCACTGATCCAATAATGCAAACAACCGACGCAATAAGCGCCAATTTATGCACTTTCATAAAATCGATTTTGGTATTATTTAAAGCTGAACGAAAAGCAGAGATTATTTTCATCTTAATAGTGTTTTCAAGCTTTTAAAAGAGTTGCTGTAGCATTGGGTTTGAGCGCAGTGTCTTTCAAGCACTGGGCGGAATTAAAAACTGCGCCCAAGCTTGAAAGTTAAAAATATTATGCAGTTTTTAATGTGCGAATTTTTGCTGCAATTCTGGTTAATTTTCTTGCTGCTGTGTTTAGCTTGTAAACCTTTTTGGTTACACCACGCATGATTTCAGGTTCCAAAGCTTTAAAAGCTTCACGAGCCTGTTTTTCATCACCAGATTTAATTGCATCATCAACTTTTCTGATGAAAGTTCTGATACGATTTTTTCTTGCGTTATTTACTTCGTTTTTTGCCGCACTTGAGCGTAACGCTTTCTTCGCTGCTTTAGTATTTGCCATGAGTTAATGTATATTTAGTTTTTAAAAACAGGCCCGCCAAAATATTGATTTAATTGAAATTAGCAAGAAATTTCAGCTAAACCTCCAATATAAGGCCTTAAAATTGATGGAATTGTAATTGATCCGTCCTGATTTTGATAATTTTCCAAGATCGCAACCAAGGTTCGACCCACTGCCAGAGCGGATCCATTGAGGGTATGAGCAAAAACTGCCTTACCTTCTTTGTTTTTATATTTAATTCCCGCACGTCGCGCCTGAAAATCACCACAATTTGAGCAACTTGAGATTTCACGATATTTATTTTGACTTGGCAACCACACCTCTAAATCATAGGTTTTTTGCGCACAAAAGCCCATGTCGCCAGTGCAGAGCAAAATTCTGCGGAATGGCAATTCCAGCCTTTTTAACACTTCCATGGAAACGTTAGTCATTCTCTCATGCTCAATTTGCGAGCTTTCTGCAGTAGTTATTGAAACCAACTCAACTTTTTTAAATTGATGCTGACGAATCATGCCCCGCGTGTCTTTTCCCGCAGCACCCGCCTCTCTTCTAAAGCAAGGAGTGTAAGCAGTAAAGCGCAGCGGCAAATCATTTTCTAATAAAGTTTTTTTTGCCACCAAATTCACTAAAGAAACTTCCGCCGTTGGAATCAACCAATAGCCATCACTGGTTACAAAAGCCTCTTCAGCAAATTTTGGCAATTGCCCTGAATTAAACATTCCCGCATCTTTAACCAAATTTGGCGGAGAAACTTCCTCATAACCATGTTCCAGCGCAACATCAAGCATAAAATTTGACAATGCCCTTTCCAGCCTTGCCAAACCACCTTTTAACGTTGAAAAACGTGAGCCAGACATTAAAGAAGATTGCTCAAAATCAAGCATTTTTAAACTTTCGCCCAACTCATCATGGGCTTTTGGCGTAAAAGAAAATTTTTTGATTTCACCAAATTTTTCAATTTCCACATTGTCATTTTCATCTTTTCCTGTTGGAACTAAAGGCTCAGGAAGGTTTGGAATTGTTGCAAGCAAAGCGTTAAGCTGTTCATCCAGTGAAAAATCGCTTTCAGCAGCAGCAAGCTCAAGGTTAACTTTTTTCGATTCTTCCAAAATTTTTGAAGCATCCGCTCCAGATTTCTTTGCCACAGCAACTTCTTGCGCAAATTTATTTCTTTTAGCTTGTAATTCTTGAATCAGCGACTGTTTTTTGCGTTTTTCTTCATCAAGAAACAAAATTTCTGCAGCACGAAAACTTGCTGAGCGCGCGATCATCGCTTCATCAAATTTTGTTGGATTTTCACGGATAAATTTTATATCTAACATAATTGCTTAGTTAAGCTTGAAAAGAAAGCTTTGCAGTTTAAAGTCTGTCTAGTTTTAAGTAAATAAAAACTTCATCCTGATTTAAAATGACTTTTGACGCAACTTCTTTATCGCAACAACTGATCCGCATTCCGTCCTACTCTGGAAACAATCCCGAGGTTATTAATTTTTTAAAAAATTATTTAGAAAAATTAAATTTTAAATGCGACATTTTAGAATATGAAGGCGATGGATCCTACAAAGTCAACAATCTTCACGCAGTTTTTAATCCAAAAAAATCCGACAAAGTTTTATATTTTGCTGGCCACACCGACGTGGTAAAAGAAGGAGATAAATCTTCTTGGAAATTTGACCCATTTTCCGCCACAATTTCTGAAGGAAAACTTTATGGCCGCGGCGCTTCCGACATGAAATGTGCCATTGCTTGCTTTGTTAGGGCCGTTGAAGAATTTTTACAAGAAAATCCTCAACCAAATTTTGGTATTGGTTTTTTAATCACCAATGATGAAGAAAATGACAGCATTAACGGCACTAAAAAAGTTTTAAAATGGATGGCCGAAAATGGTTGCAAAATCACTCATGCACTTGTTGGAGAGCCAACCAACCCAGAAAATTTTGGTGAAATGATCAAAATCGGCAGGCGCGGATCAGTTAGCTTCAAAGTTAAAATCACTGGCAAACAAGGCCACGTGGCTTATCCTGATTTAGCACTTAATCCCATCACAATTATCATTAATTTATTAAAAACACTCAAAGATCATAAATTTGACAATGGTTCAGAATTTTTTGATGCAACAAACTTAGAAATCACTTCTATTTCATCACAAAATCTTGGCAATAATGTGATTCCAAATGAAGCAGAAGCTGCTTTTAATGTGCGCTTCAACGATTTACATAATGGCCAAAACATCATTGATTTAGTTGATTATGCCTGCAAAAAAACAGTCGGACTTGGCGCTAAATATCAACTTGTTCATTCCTTAAGCGGTGATTCATTTTTGAGCAAACCAAAAATTTTAGCCGAAATCGCCATCAAATCTATTGAAAAAATCTGCGGTATAACTCCAAAATTAAGCACTAGTGGTGGAACTTCTGACGCGCGTTTTATTAAAGATTATGCTGAAGTTGTTGAGCTTGGACTAGTCAATCAAACCGCTCATAAAATTGATGAATTTGCTTTAATTTCCGAAATAAATTTGCTGCAAAAAACCTATAAAGAAATTTTGAGAAACTTTTAAAATTTATAGACTGTCAAAAAACAAAAAAAACTTTATGACATTTTTACAAATCAGATTTTTTCTAAGAACTAAAATTCGTAAATGAAAAAATCGTCATTTTTTAAAACAACAAACCTTTCTTTAAACAGCCAACTGGAAGAGGATTTTTCAAAAAATAAAAAAAATAATTTTACCACCTCAATTAAAATATATGGCAACTTTTTCGAAGATGCTTCTGTAATTTTTTCAATATTTCTCTGTTCATTTTTCATTGCCTCAACTTGGTTTTTAGCTTATTTAATGAATAGCGAAAAACATCAGATTAAATCTGCTTTAGAAATTCAATCTTCAAAACTGGAAAAATCTTTTATCGATCGCATCAAGCAAACAGAAGCTTTAGCAGAAGAAATTTCCAACGAAATCAAAATCAACCCAAGCAATAAACAACAAATTTATCTTTCATTAAAAAAATTTCAGATCAGTCCAAAATTAAATAAAACTTTTGCATGGTCAGAATTTTTATGGATTGATGACAAACACCAGATAACAATCAACAGCTCTAAAGAATCTTTTAAAAAACCAATTGATTTATCAATACAAGCGCAAATTCCCCCAACTAAACGAAAACCACAAAAACTTTATATTGGCGATCCAATAATTGAAGAAAACAGCAAAAAACTGGTGATTCCAGCTTCATATGGTGTTTTAAATAATAAAAACCAATATGTCGGAACAATTTTGATAGGCCTTGAAATTGAAGGATTAGCCAAAATCATGAATGAAGAAATGGAAACCAGCCACATTTCTGCTGATCTTATTGATCTTAACAATCAACCATTATTTTTTGTTAATAAAGAATCTTTTGGAACCATAAAAGATCGCACCAAAATCAACGATCGTTATGAAGAATTTTTATTCAAAAAAGTTATTTTTAACAACAAAGTCAGCACTGCAAGCAACATCAATTTAATGATTGATCAACATGCAATTTTAGTAAAAAAACTAGATAATCTTCCTTATTTATTTGTTTTATATTATGACAAAAACGCTATTACTTCTGACTTAAAAAAATCAATTCTTTCCCGCTTACTCGAGCTAACATTATTTTTTACCACTTCTGCAATTTTATTATTGTTTGTTTTTATTCAAGAAAAAAAACGTCAATCAAAAATTATTTCAATTAAAGATTTAAATGATCAACTTCACGAAATAAAATCAAAATTTTTACTGCTTTTAGTAAAAGAGTTAAAAGATGTTTCTCTGCAATTAAAATATAAAACAGATCTTGCCAAAGAACAAAAAAAACAAACTAATCAATCAATTATTTCTGACAGCGAAGATGAAATATCAAGGCTGAATAACGAACTATCAGAATTAATTGAAGACCTCAAAGAATTGGGAAATTTATCCTACAAAAAAAATGATGATGATATAAAAAAAATAAGCTTACAGGCAATTTATCTTTTAGACATTCAAAAAAATAATGACAATTTTAACGAGCTAAACAACCAAATCGAAGGAATTTTATATCAATTATTTTTGATTAATCCTAAATATTTGAAAAAAATTTTCTCACAACTTAAACCAAGCAATGTTAGAATTAGAAATTTTTTTAAAGAACTTGGCATTTAATCTATGATAAATATCTCAGAATTATTATTAACTTTTTTTTACTCTGGAAAAGCAAAAAAGGCCCCCGGAACTTTTGGCAGCGCTGCCGCTTTAATGTTTTGGTTTTGCTTAAATTGGATATTTTTTAAAACAGAAGTTTCTCTATTAAATCAAAATATTTTTTGGGGATTTTTTCTATTTAGCATTTTTTTCTATGGCTGTTTTGCAATAAAAAATTATGCTAAAAAAGTTGGTGAAATTGATCATTCTTCAATTGTGCTTGATGAGGTTGTTGGACAAATTTTGCCACTGCAAATCACTTTTAATTTAATTGTTACAGATTATTTTTTTAAAAATGATTTAATCGCAAAACATCTCTTATTCTGCTTTATTTTATTCCGCCTTTTAGACATTAAAAAGCCACTATTAATAGGCTGGTGTGATCGCAATTTAAAAAACGGATTTGGTGTAATGTTTGACGATTTACTTTGCGGAATTTTTACTACATTGCTTGGCTATTTCTTTTTCAAATAAAGCTTGATTTGCTAAAAACTTTTTAAAGACTATTCAATTCATAGATAAAGTTACTGTCGCAAATCAAAATTTTCTAAGAAATTTTTGATTTGCGACAGTGCCATAAAAAATCTTTACTGTTTTTTAATGCAAAAAAAGCCTAAGGCATTCAGCCTAATTGAGCTATCCATCGTTATTACAATTATCGCAATCCTCGTTGTTGGCGCTGTTTCTGTGTCAATTTTTAATGACACTAAAGAAAAAATTAAACTCACTCAAGAGCGCATGAATGAAATTTATAAAGCACTTGGAATTTACGCCGCAAAAAATGGAAAATTGCCCTGCCCCGCCTCTATGAAAGTTGAATCAAGCGATGCATCTTATGGTTTTGCAGCAGATTGCTCATACACTTGCACTTCCACCAGCTTCCCATCTTCAAGCCTAGGAATCTGGTGTTCCTCAGCTGCAACAAACATTTGGTATGGCATGATTCCAGTTTCAACTCTGGATCTACCGATTAGTTATGCCACCGACGCCTTTGGCACTAGATTTAGCTATTTTGTTTTACGCGGCTACACCAACACCACTGATTTTGCAAGCGAGAACACTTCAACTTTCATTAATGGCAGCGCAAATTATAGTTACGACTCAGGAGACAGCGAAGGAGTTGGAGCCGCCCGCATCAGAGTCTATGAAAATTTAAATGGAATTAACCGAAGAATCACCGACAATGCAGCATTTGTTATCGTAAGCCACGGGCCTAATAAATTTGGCGGATGGAATGACACAGCAACAACACAAAATGCTGAATCATCCGTTTCAAATTTTGAAAGAGCAAATTATATAACCCCCTCAACAACAGACGCCACAAACATCGGCATGGCCACTTTTTATTCCTCTTACATCACCGCAAAGCATGACACTTCAAAAGTTTTTGATGATATTGTTTTGTATAAAACCATCGATCAACTTGTACTCGATTTCAACATACTCTATTTAGTGCCTTGTGACAAGCCTGATGGCAGCGGCAACAGTTTATATCCACTAAATAAACTAAACATCTATGACCAATATGGCAGTTCTACTTCTTCTTGGCCATCTGGAAACACGGCGCCAAAATATGGCGCAATATATAACAGCACCTCAACTTGCAGTTCACCTTATAACAAATGGGTAACTTATCCAAATCGCCGATGTGGTGCATTCGGAATTTGGGAAACCACTACCACTGAAAATTGTTTTAATTAAAAAATTATGTCACTATTGCAAAAAAAACCTTCGGCATTCAGCCTAATCGAGCTTTCGATCGTGCTTGCAATCATCTCAATTTTAGTTACAGGCGCTTTATCGCTTTCAACAAACAACGCCAACAAAGAAAAAATCCGCATCACCAACGAAAGAATCAACGAAGTTTATAAAGCGATGGGAATTTATCTCGCTAAAAACGGCAAACTTCCTTGCCCAGCTTCAGTTAAAATTGACAAAACCAACCAATCTTATGGAAGTGCTGCCGATTGTTCTTACGACTGCAGCAGCAGCTTTCCTTCTTCAAGCCTTGGCATTTGGTGTGCCAAAAACAACACCAATGTTTGGTATGGCATGATTCCCACTAAAACTCTAAAACTTTCCTCTGATTATGCCGAAGATGCATTTGGCAATCGTTTCAGCTATTTCGTTTTGCGCGGCTATACCAACACCAGCACATTTGGCACTGAAAATGACGCAACTTTCGTTGGCAACGGCGCTCCAAATAATTACACCGCTACGGTAGATAATTTAAGCATAGGAACCAACCGCATCCGCGTTCATGAAACATTAAACTTTGGAAACCCAAAGCCAATCACTTATAACGCAATTTTTGTTATTGTAAGCCACGGACCAAACGGCTATGGCGCTTGGAACTCTTATTCAACCACTCAAAACAGTCTTTCCACCAGCACTTCCGAAAGTGGAAATTACATTTCTGGAACAGTCGATTCACCTTCCACAGGAAAAGCCACCTTCTACAATTATCCATCTGATTATCTCACCGCATATAATGATGCTGATGGAATTTTTGATGATATTGTTTTTTTTAAAACCGTCGACCAGATAGTTTCAGATTTTAACATCATGCATTTAATTCATTGCGATAAACCATTTGGCACCAACACCTATCCCGCAAATAATTCCGCACGAATCACCGATTCCAAAAGCGACACCGGATACTTCGAATGGACCAACAGCACTGATTCGAATCGCCCGATTAAATATGGACAAATAGTTGAAGCCAACTCTTCTGGATCATGTGCTTCACCTTACACCAAAGTTCTTGCCAAAGCAACCCGCCGCTGTGGTGCCTTTGGAATCTGGGATCCAGGACTAACATATAATTGCTTAAGATGAGAATAAACAAAACCGCCTTCAGTTTAATTGAATTATCAATTGTCATTCTAATTATTGCTGCCATCGCTGCTTTAACTTTAGCCAATAATATCAACAATAATTTAACTCAAAAAAACAAACTCACCAATGACCGCATTCGCGAAATTTACAAAGCAATGGGAATTTATCTTGCCAAAAACGGCAAGCTTCCTTGCCCAGCCCCAATTAACTTAACCAGAGACAATGCCAATTATGGCAAAGCCGCCTCCACCTGCACCAGCGCGCCAAGCTCTGGATCTGGCTATTGGCAAAGCTCTGATTCTGTAAGTTCTAACGTCTATTACGGCGCAGTTCCAATCAGAAACCTTGAACTCTCTTCTTACTTCGCCGAAGATGGCTTTGGATCAAAATTTGGCTATGCCATCATCAGCGGCTTCACTGACTCAACCAAATTTGGCACTTCTAATAATTCCACTAACGGAACTTATGCTATAAGTGGCGGCTCTGATCGCCTAGTGATTAAAGAACTTTTAACCAACGGCACCTCACAAATAACCAACGATGCAATGTTTGTGATCATCAGCTATGGCGCCAACAAAAGCGGGGCTTTTGACGCAATGTCAACCACCCAAAACACTGCTTCAAGCGTCACTGAAGAATTAAACAACACTGGAACTCTCAGCACAGGAGCTGGCTCAACTAACGCTTTTGATAAAATATTTTACTCTTCTTCAATCTCCAGCGGATTTGATGACATAGTGTTTTACAAAAGCCGTACCGACATGGTGCAAGATTTCAATCTGATGTATTTATTATTTTGCGACACTTCATCTGGCGCAATAACTGACGCTAAAAGCACCACTGGAAGCTTCACTTGGAACATAAGCACTGCCCGCTACGGCGGAATTTATGCCGCCACCAGCGGCACTTGTAACAACCCCACTGCCGTAACTTACCCCGCCAGAAGGTGTGGCCTAAACGGCTGGGAAGGCGTCAACGTAATTGACTGCACTTAAACATAAATATTTTTGCTTTTGCTATAAAATGGAAAAAAATAAAACAAAAACCGCCTTCACCTTTATCGAGCTAGCACTTGTAATCACAATAGTCGGCATCATCATCGCCATCCTAGTTCCTTCTTACAACAACTTCTCCAACAATTATAAAACAAAATTAACCAACGAACGCATTAAAATAATTTATAACGCTTTAGGAAATTACGCCAGAAGCAACAAACACCTGCCTTGCCCAGCATCAATGCTTTATATAAACAGCGATGCAAATTATGGAATTTCTGAAAATTGTCTAATTGCATCTCCTTCTGGAAATGGTAAAATTTGGTATTCTGCTTCATCTCAACACAATAATTTGTGGTATGGAATGGTGCCAGTTAAAACTCTTGGCCTTAATCCAGAAGTTGCTAATGATGGATTTGGAAATCGCTTCGCTTACGCTGTTTTACGAGGATATGCCGACCCTAATTATTTTGGAAGTGATGACAATTCAACATTCACTGGAACTGGCTATAACTATAATTATGGTTCACCCGGCAACAGTTACATAGGATTATTAGGAATGGATCGCATTAGAATCTTAGAAGCAAATGCTAAACTAAGTGGAAGCGGGGTAACTGCAAAAATCGTAACTGATGAAGCAATATTTATTATAATAAGCTATGGACCAAATGGCAGTGGAGCATGGAAACCAAATTCCGCATCACCGAATAGCTTCCCAATAAGTGTAAATGAACAAGGCAATGCAGTTTCGTACAGCAATAATGGACTAGCAGCACAAAATTACTACTCATCAAATTTTTTCTTATATTCTACAAATTATAACCTTTTAAGATCCGCAGTTCTAGAAACATATCCCCCAGACGATATTCTATTTTTTAAAACCATCGATCAATTTGTTACCGACTTCAATTTATTTGACTTAATCCCCTGCGATAAACCAACAAATTCTTTTTATCCAATCAACACCACCAGTCTCAGCGCCTATTTCTATTGGACCACCGGAACAAATGTAAAGTTCAACAACGTCGTATATCCAAGCCCCAGCTGCCCTGCAGGAATTCGCCATAAATCATCTTACCCAAGCAAACTATGCGGCGCCTATGGTTCCTACGCAACATACATTTTTGACGGCTGCACCTAATCTTTTAAACTTACTTAAGTTAACATCGCCGCAAATACCTGTTGCTAGACGAGGTCTCCCCGTTGCGGGACGGGATCTCCTGACCCCGTCCCCACGTTCATGCCATTCATCCACAAAATAAACAATCAATCATAATCACAAAACCACAAACGACATAATACACCAAAACATAAAAATTACTACCAATAGATACTTCCCAAATGTTTAATAATCACTTTATTGACATTGACAAAAATTCAAGATAATTTGAAAACAACTTATTTAAGTTTTTTTGAATTTCATGGAACTATTTTTTCAACAACTCACAGAACTGTTTTTTTCTTCTATTCTGCCAATTTTCGGCTATATTCTGCTGATCGTTCTGCCACTGCTTGGCGCAGTTGCTTATTTAACCCTGATGGAAAGAAAAGTGATCGCGGCCATGCAATTGCGCAAAGGCCCCAACGTGGTCGGGCCATTCGGCCTTCTACAACCTCTTGCTGATGGTTTAAAACTGATGCTTAAAGAAGTTATCATTCCTGAAAATGCCAACAAAGCTTTGTTTTTACTCGCTCCAATCCTCACCTTCGTTCTTGCCTTATGCGGCTGGGCCGTAATTCCATTTTCTGAAAAAATGGTTTTAGCCAACATCAATGTCGGCGTCACTTATCTTCTTGCCACATCATCGCTTGGCGTCTATGGCATCATAATCTCTGGCTGGGCCAGCAACTCAAAATACGCTTTCCTTGGTGCAATTCGCTCTTCCGCACAAATGATTTCTTACGAAGTTTCAATTGGCCTGATCATCATCTCTGTTGTGCTTTGCACGGGCTCTTTAAATCTTTCAGAAATTGTTTTATCGCAACAAGAACACTGGTTTGGTCTAACTATGTTTCCAATGTTTTTGCTTTTCTTCATCTCTGGTCTTGCTGAAACAAACCGCCTGCCCTTCGACCTTCCAGAAGCTGAATCTGAGCTGGTTGCTGGCTATAACGTTGAATATAGCTCAATGCCATTTTCGATGTTCTTTTTAGGCGAATATGCCAATATGATTTTAATTTCTGCCTTTGCCACAATCCTCTTTCTTGGCGGATGGCTTCCTCCATTTGACAATGATTTTTTCAATGCAATTCCGGGTTTAATTTGGTTTCTTGCAAAAATTTTCTTCTTACTATTCTGCTTTATCTGGGTTCGCGCCACTCTTCCAAGATATCGCTATGACCAACTTATGAGACTCGGCTGGAAAATCTTCCTGCCATTTTCCTTGATTTGGGTGGTTGCAACCGCCGCTTATGTGACATATTTACAATGAAAATTTTAAAAAACGCTTACAATTTTTTATTAAAAGAAATCATCGTTGGTCATTACCTCACGTTAAAATATTTCTTTAAACCAAAAGTTACCATCAACTATCCTTACGAAAAAGGCCCTTTAAGCCCAAGATTTCGCGGCGAACATGCTTTGCGACGCTATCCTAACGGCGAAGAAAGATGCATCGCTTGCAAATTATGCGAAGCAATCTGCCCAGCACAAGCAATCACAATAGAAGCCGAAGAACGCGCTGACGGAAGTCGTCGCACCACTAAATATGACATCGACATGATCAAATGCATTTATTGCGGAATGTGCCAAGAAGCTTGTCCAGTTGATGCAATCGTTGAAGGCCCAAATTTTGAATTTTCAACCGAAACCAGACAAGAACTTTACTACAACAAAGAAAAACTTCTTGCCAACGGCGATCGCTTTGAATATGCCTTGCGCAAAAATATCGAATCTGATATCGAATATAGATAATTATGAGCATAATTTTATTCTACATCTTCTCCACTGTTTTAATTCTATCTTCCCTTGTGGTTGTAAGTGCAAGAAACTCGGTGCACTCTGTAATGTTTCTGATTCTTGCTTTCATCAATGCCGCCGCTCTTTTCATCTTGCTTGGCGCTGAATTTATCGCCATGCTTTTAGTGATTGTTTATGTCGGTGCAATCGCAGTTTTATTCCTCTTTGTGGTGATGATGCTTAATGTTGATAAACAAGAAATTCTACAAAAAGTTAATCGCAATTTACCAATTTTAATTTTGGTTGCACTGGTAATTTTTGCTGAATTTCTTTTAATTAATAAATTCTCCGCCATCAAAAATTACGACACCAAACTTCTGTTTCCAACCCCTCACGACATCAATAACACCAAAGCCATCGGCAACCTGTTATATACCAATTTCATTCTGCCTTTCCAACTTTCTGGTGCAATTTTATTCGTCGCCATGATTGGCGCCATCACTCTCACTTTAAAAGATGAACATCGCTTCATCAAAAAACAAAAAATTTCCGACCAAGTTTCAAGAACTAAAGCAAATTCTTTAGAAATAATTAAAGTTAAATCTGGTCAAGGCATTAAAGTTTAGTTGTTAAAAAACTTGCTTGTCAATGCTCAGGCGGTGTTACGCAATCCTGCCTAGACGTTGCGGGACAGGGTCTCTGACCCCGTCCCCACGTTCATGTCAAACTATTAAAGGACATGAACAATCAGTTAGGGTCAGAAGACCCCGACTGGCATTGGTTCATACAAAAACCTTAAATATAAATAATTTTTTTTAAGTTAATTACATGCAAACTCTAACCTCAAACCACTTCGTAATTCTATCCGCCCTGCTTTTCTGCATTGGACTTAGCGGAATTTTCATCAATCGCAAAAACATCATTTCTCTTTTAATGTCAATTGAGCTAATGCTGCTTTCCGTCAACATCAATTTCGTTGCTTTCTCAACCTTCCTACATGATCTAGTCGGACAAATTTTTGCAATATTTATCTTAACCGTTGCTGGAGCGGAAGCTGCAATTGGACTTGCAATTTTGGTGATATATTTTAACAATCATAAAAATATTGAAGTTAAAAATATTTCATCAATGAAAGGCTAATGAAAATATTGCAAACTAGAAAAACACTGCAAAAAAATTTATCAGAACAACTGCAGCATAGTTTCATTTCTCTATTTGCAATTTTTATCATCTTCTTTTTTATACAAAAATCATTTGCTCAAGAAACCACAGCAGAAAACAGTTTTGAATCTTGCCAAATTTCAGAAAACGACATAAAACAAGCTCTAGAAGAAGTCAGCTCACAACCACAACTTTTTGATCAACTTCCAACCTGCTATAAATCAAACCGCAGCTTCATGATCAAAGCCGTTTTGATCGACCCTAATTTCTTCCAACATGCTTCAGAAATTTTAAAGGAAGATGAAAATTTCTTACATCGCTTGCTTAAGGTAAACCCCGACGTTTTACAATTTGCCTCAAACAAACTGCGCGCCAATCCAAATTTTATGGAACTTGCAACTTACATCAATCGTCCAGCCTTAAAATACGCTGATCCAAAATTGTTAAATGACAAAGTTTTCATGCGCCAGATGATCAAAATCGATCCCAAAAATTATATTTTTGCTTCAGATCGACTAAAAGAAAATGAAGAATTTATTGAAATTGCCTTCAACGACGACGGGGCTTTACTCGCTTTTGCACCAGCAAAAATTAAAGCAAATAAAAAATTTGTAACTCTTGCCATCGCATCAGATGCTTCTGCTCTTAAATATGCATCAGAAAACCTACAGCAAGATAAAAATCTTAAAAAAATTGCCGAAAATAGATCATCCATTAAATCACTCGATGATTTTAAAAAATTCCTGATCAACAACTACACCGCAGAAAATCAAGAAAACACTCTAAAATTTTCAATCAAAAATCGCGCAAAATTCTTCACTCAAAACCAAATAATTGATCGCAATTATGTCACTAAATGGCAAAAATTTCTTGAATATAAATCTGGAACTATCGGCGAAGACATGCGCCTAATCTCAGCAGATAACCGCAATTATCCAAATTCTTGGAAAGAAGATTTTAAAGCATATCCCGATCTTATCAAAAAAATTGAAAATTTTTTCAGCGATCGAAATGTCGATCAAAACACCATCGACAGCCTTTCTACCACATTTTTCTGGAAAATAAAAAACAATCCAAACACCGTTGCCTTCAATTTATACTTACTTCGCAACAGCCAAGACAAAGACCTTGGACCAAATTTTTCTGACATAACTTCACTAAGTGCAATCGCTCAAAAAAGAAATGGCATCTGGCATTTCAGTGTTGTTGAAGTGATTTTTGGCAATGAAACAAAAACCGACATTGCCTATGAAAATGGCCATAAACGCTATGTTCTATGGGATTTATACATTACAGATAATCGCGATAAAAATCCAAAAATAATTTTTAAAGTTGAGGACAAGTTTAAAGATTATTTTGAAGTTTTTGAAGAAAAAAATAATGGTAAATATCGCAGCACTTATGTGATAAATTTTAACTAACATTACTTTTTAATTGACATAAGTTTTTTTATTTGCTTTTCTTTGAAAAAATTTATTTTTTTAAAACCAACTAATTATTTATGAAATTTAAATCAAAATCTCTACGCGCATTTTCTCTAATTGAATTATCAATTGTTTTAGTAATCATTGGTATTCTAATTGCTGGCGTCACACAAGGAAGCCGAGTGGTTGGAAAAGCTAGATTATCCAGCGCCCAAACTTTAACTAAAAGCTCTCCTATTCACTCAATCAAAAGCCTTGTTTTCTGGCTTGAAACCACTTCCGAAGAAAGTTTCCTTGAATCACAAACAGAAGATGGTTCAACTTCAATTACCACTTGGTATGACCTTAACCAACAGATCTCTGTGAAAAACAATTTCACTTCAACTTCAACCAGCCCAACTTATTACGGCTTAAACTCTGCAACTAACGGAACAAACATAAACTCTCTTCCAGTTTTACGTTTCACCAGCGCTTCCTATTACTTAACTTCTAGTACAGTTTGGAATGCGACCAGCGGTTCTTCAGTTTTCCTAGTTGTTAGAGTTAACACCATACCAGGCAGCGGATCAGGCGCTCTTTTAAGCAAAAGAACTTCATCTACTGCAAGCACTGTTAACATGGAAGTCAACATTAACAGCTCTGGAAATTGGAGCTTCTGCGACACCAACACTTCCTGCTTTGCCTCTAGCACCGCTATAAGCGCAGGAACTCCACACATAGTTTCAATAGTTTACACTCCATCTTCTTCTGCAACTTCTCCATATCCTCTAAGATTCTACATTAATGG
>CAZOKU010000003.1:0-45516 GCA_964580715.1 uncultured Rhizobium sp.
AAGTTTCATAAAGTAGATTATACCAAAAAATCACCGATATTTATGCCTTGTCTGCTGATTACGACAAAACCTCACCAACAACCAGAGATTTCTTTGCCACAGTTCAAAATAAACTTCATTTCAGCATTACCGGCAAAACTGCAGCGGAAATGATTTACAGTGAAGCGGACGCACAAAAAATCCACATGGGTTTAAAAACTTGGAAAAATGCACCTGATGGTAAAATTTTGAAGAGTGATGTTACTACAGCTAAGAATTATTTAAACGAACAGCATATCAAAAGCTTAGAGAGAATTGTTTCTGCTTATCTTGATTTGGCCGAAGATCGCGCTATTCGTGGTATTGTGATGAATATGAATGATTGGGCAAAGTTTTTAAACCAATTTCTTGAGCTTTCTAGCTATCCAATTTTAAAAGACAGTGGAAAGATTTCAATGCTTGAAGCGAAAATAAAAGCTGAAACGGAATATGAAAAGTTTCGTATAGTTCAAGACAAGACTTTTGAAAATGATTTTGATAAAGAAATTAAGAAAATTCTGAGCAGCAATAAGCCTAATAAAGCCAGTTCTGGATAAGAAATAATGGAGAGAAAAGTGGTCGGGGCGGAGAGATTTGAACTCCCGACCCTCTGGTCCCAAACCAGATGCGCTAGCCAGACTGCGCTACGCCCCGAAAAAGATCGCTTAAAGATTGTTTTAATAACAAACCATTAAAGCGGGTCGGAAAATAAATATTAAACCTAATCAAAAGTCAACCATGAAAATGCCTTTTACCATAAAAAGTTTGCTTATTCTTTTGTTGCTACCGTTTAAAGCTTATGCCTGGAGCGGCTTTGATTATGATAGAAAAATCGATATTGATATTGGGCCGGGGAACTTAGTGCGCGAAGGCTCAGTGATTCAATTTTATGATAAAAGTGATGACCAATATCACACCGCAAAGGTGCTGTGGCAACAGGAATCAAGCGCTGGAACCACTTTGCAAGTAGAAGATTTGGATGAAGGTGTTGAAAGAACGTTTTTGATGGAGTCTTAGTAAAAAACTAGTCTGGCGCAGATGCTGAACAGGATTTGCAATTCTGTCCTTGAAGTTCATGTAATTGTTTTAAAAGATATCAACAATCTGTGGGGGGCCGGCCCCCCCCCCCGGCACTAGGAGCGGTTTTAAGTTTTTAATGAATGGTTAAGGCGGAATTGCAAATTCCGCCCAGCAATGAAAACGGCAAGATACCAGCGTAAGAAACAGCGCTGGATATAGTTTGATCTATTTTTCACGATTCATCATCATTATTCAAGATAATCTCTTTCACCACTTCAGAATTGATTTCCCTAAAAGATCTTAAGGAGCTGTCAATGTCGGCTGCTTTAATTCCAACTGAAGAAAGCGCGGCACTGCTGAGCTGTAAGCCAGTTTCAAGATTTTTTGACACCACCATGCTGGCACCAATTTTTTTGAATCTTTCTGCATTATTGATGGTTTCGCTTTTGGTTATGACCGAAACATTTGGAAAATTTTCATGAATGAAACGAGTGATTTTCATACAGGCGATTTCATCTTCCATGGCAATAACAACTGATTCAGCTGATTCAATTCTGATATGGCGCAAAATGTCAGCATTCATAGCATCGCCATAATAAATGTGATAGCCGTTGTTTTTTTCAATGCGCACAATGCGGTGGTTGTTTTCAAGCACAACATAATTAATTCCGCGTTTTCTTAAAATGTAAGTAACAATTCTTCCAACCTTAGAAAAACCAATCACAACTACGTGTTTGTCTAGATCGCCAATTTCGCGCTTGATTTTATTGTCGCGTAAAACTTCTTTGGTGTATAAATGTGCTTTAATTTTGCGTCCAATTGTACCAAGAAGTGGCGTTAGAGCCATGGTGAAGGTTACAACTGTCATTAAAAATTGTGATAAATCATCGCTCATGAATTTTTGTTGCACCGCCATCACAAAAACCACGAAAGCAAATTCACTTCCTTGTGCAAGCAAAAGCCCAGCATGAATTGAAGGTGCAAGAGGAAAACGAAAAATTCCGCATAAAACAATAATTATCACGCTTTTAATCGCAATTAAAAGCAAAGAAATTGCGACTATGTAAGGAAAACTTTTAAGCAATAAATCAAAATCAAATGACATGCCAATAGTCATAAAAAACAAGCCCATCAACAGTGATTTGAAGGATAAAATTTCTTCTTCAACATGATATTTATATTCAGTTTCTGCAACCATCAAGCCAGAAATGAAAGCGCCAAGCGCGAAGGAAAGGCCCATATAGCTGCTTAAATAGGCTGATCCTAAAACAATGCTTAGAGTGAAACTTAAAAACAAAACTTCATTTTTAGTTTCAGCAATCAAGCGATAAAGCGGTCGCAGCAACAAACGCCCAACTGCAAAAATTATCGCCATAGCAATTAAAGCATCAGCTAAAGCACCGCCCAAAGCGTGAGCAATGTTTAAATTTGATTTAGTTAATAGTGGAAATAAAACTAAAATTGGAATCACTGCAAGATCTTGCATTAGCAAAATCGAAAATGACAAACGGCCAACCCGTGTTGATTGTTCGCCATTTTCAGCAATCACTTGCATCACAATTGCTGTTGAAGAAAGCGATAAAGCACTGCCAATCACAATTGAAGTTTCAGCATCTAAATTAAAGAAATCATAACAAATCAATGAAATCGCTGCAGAAGTGGCGATCACTTGCAAACCGCCAAAGCCAAGAACATATTTTTTCATTGCAAGCAGTTTATCGATGGTAAGTTCTAATCCGATTGCAAAAAGTAAAAATACGATCCCGAGCTCAGCAATTGATTTGGTGGTTTCACCGCTGGTTAGAACTCCGAAACCAAAGGGGCCAATTGCAGCGCCAGCAACAAGATAACCAAGGGCAGGGCTTAAGCTGAATTGTCTAAAAACAACCACAATTGCAACCGAGGCTGAAAGCAAAACCAAGATGTCGCGTAAATATGTGATATCGTGCATTTTTTAGTTTAGAATTAATTTGCCAATTAAGAATGTTTTTTTAAATTAAATACCTTTACAGGCAAGAAACTTTTTATAATTTTTTAATGACTATTCTCTCAGACAAAACAATCGCCCAGCTTGCAGAAAAGCAAGGCATGATCGAACCATTCACTGCGCGTCAAATTAAAGTTAACGATAAGAATGAAAAAATAATTTCTTATGGCAACTCTTCTTATGGCTATGACGCGCGGGTTTCTAACGAATTTAAAATTTTTACCAACATCGATTCTGCTGTGGTTGATCCTAAAAATTTTTGTGAAACCAGTTTTGTAAATCGCACAACTGATGTTTGTATAATTCCACCAAACAGCTTTGCTCTTGCACGTACCGTTGAATATTTTCGTATTCCAAAAGATGTTTTGGTGATTTGTGTTGGCAAATCAACTTATGCTAGATGCGGAATTATTGTTAACGTAACCCCGCTTGAACCAGGTTGGGAAGGGCATGTTACTTTAGAATTTTCTAATACAACTCCGCTGCCCGCAAAAATTTATGCTTTTGAGGGAGTTTGCCAATTTTTGTTTTTTAGAGGCGATGTTCCTTGCGAAGTTTCTTACGACAGCAGGCATGGCAAATATATGAAACAAGTTGGGGTAACTTTGCCAAAAGTTTAATTAATAAAAATAAAATGATCAGAATTTTATTATTAGCAATTTTTGTTTTTTTCGTTGCAGAAGCACCAGTTTCTTTTGCTCAAAGTGTTAATTATGTTTTGTCGTCGCCTGAACAAAATATAATTGAAAATTCTGACATTGTTGCAAATTCCTATTCCAACCAAGATCCATCAGCATTTAGGCCAAAAAAGCCAACGCCTTCGCGTTTTTTTACCAATGATTTATCAATGCCAGAACAATTCTCCACCAGCAACAATCTTTCTAAAAAAGTTGGTTCTTTTTATCGCGCCTTTGGCGAAGTGATTTTTGTTCAGGGCAATGTTTCTGATTCTTTCGGAGTTCCTATAGAAGGCGCTATTGTTGAAATTTGGCAAGCTAATGCTGCTGGTAAATATCACACCCTTCTTGAGCCAGATAGTGAATATATCGATAAATATTTCAACATGTCAGGGCGCACTATAACCGACAATTTAGGCAATTATTATTTCATCACCATAATGCCTGGAGCCAGTGCAGGGCGCGCTCCACACATCAACATGAACATCTATCACCCAAAGTTTGGCAAGCTTGAAACCGAGATGTATTTTGAAAATCATCCACTTAACGCTAGCGATTATCAATATATGGCCTATGATGAGGATGAAAAGAAAATGCTCTCTGCCTCTGTTCATCATTCAGACATTTTTAACACTAAATCAGTCAAAATTTGTAAATTTGATATTGTGATGAAAGGGGTGCATCAATATAAGAAATTCTAATTATGAAAAACATCAAATCACAAAGACAACTTCAGCTTGGTGAAAACATCAAGCGCATCATGTCAGAAATTTTTTTGCGTGAAGACATTTTAACTGTTCCAGGAAGCTATATCACAATTCTTGAAGCAGATGTTAGCCCTGATGCAAAGAATGTAAAAATTTATCTTGATATTTTTGGTAATGAAAATTTCCATGAAAAAATTGTCGAAAAATTAAATGAAGCATCACCGCATTTTCGCTTTAAAATGGCCAAAAAACTTTCTTTAAGAATTACGCCAGAAATCGTTTTTGTCTTGGATAAAACACAAAGAAACGCAGTTAATTTGGAAAGTTTGATTGATACGGAAGCAGAGAAATATCGCGCTCAAGAAGTTTCTGATAAAAAACCAGTAAAAAAATGATAAAAAAAATCGCAATTTTTGGCTCAACTGGCTCAATTGGAAAAAACGTTATTGAAGTTATCAAAAACAGCCCCACAGATTTTGAAGTTGTAACTTTAGTTGCCAAAAATGATGTTAAAACTCTAATCGCGCAAGCCTTGCTGCTTAGGCCTTCTTACGTTGTTATTGAAAATGAAGAACATTTCTTAACTTTAAAAAATGAACTTAGTTCTTTACCAAAAACCAAAATTTTATGTGGATTAAAAGAAATTTTAGAAGTTGCCAAAATTAAATATGATTTAGTGATTTCTGCAATTGTTGGCGCTGCTGGAATGATGCCTACGCTCACTGCAATTGAGGCTGGATCAAACATTGCTCTAGCAAATAAAGAATCACTGGTTTGTGCTGGTGAATTTTTAATCAAAGAAGCAAAAAAACAAAAAGCGGAAATCATTCCAGTTGATTCTGAACATAATGCAATTTTCCAAATTTTTGAAAATAAAAATTTGGAGATGATTGAAAACATTGTTCTAACTGCTTCTGGCGGGCCTTTTTTTAAAAGCCAAAAAAATCCAAAAGAAATCACTATTACAGAAGCTTTAAAACATCCAAATTGGTCGATGGGAGCGAAAATCTCAATTGATTCTGCAACCATGATGAACAAAGGTTTAGAAATGATTGAAGCTTTTCATTTATTTCCAGTTCAAAAAGAGCAAATAAAAATTTTAGTTCATCCTCAATCAATCATGCATGGAATGGTTAATTATAAAGACGGTTCAAGCCTTGCCATGCTAAGCTTGCCCGACATGCAAGTGCCAATTTCTTATGCTATGGCCTATCCCAAAAGAATGGCAATAAAGCACAAGGCTCTTGATTTGGCACAAATTTCTAATCTAGAATTTTTTTCGCCAGATGAAAAACAATTTCCAGCAATCCGCATTTGTAAAGAAGCTTTAAAAATTGACGGAAGCGCTCCTGCTGTGCTTAACGCGGCAAATGAAGTGGCAGTTGCAGCTTTTTTAAACGGCAAAATAACCTTTGATAAAATTACAATTGTGGTTGAAAAAACTTTAGAAAAAATTTCACATAAAAAACTTTCTTCAATAGATGAAGTAATAAATTTTGATCTGCAAGCAAGATCAGTAGCGGAGGGTCTATGCAATTAATTCAACTGATTTTACAAAACTTTTTTTCTTTCGTTTTTATCATTTCAATAATTGTTTTCATTCACGAATTCGGACATTTCTATGTCGCGCGTTTAAATGGAGTTAAAGTTGAAACATTTTCACTTGGTTTTGGCCCAAAAATTTTTGGTTTCACAGACAAAAAAGGCACTTTATGGAAAATTTGCGCATTACCTTTCGGCGGATATGTAAAAATGTTTGGCGACCGCAATGCTGCTTCAGTTCCCGACCATGAATTGTTGAAAAATTTAACGCTGGAAGAAAGAAAATTTTCTTTACTAGGAAAAAACGTTTACCAGCGCATGGCTATAGTTGCTGCAGGGCCAATTGCCAATTTCATTTTAACCATTTTCCTTTTTACGATCTTGTTTCGCATCAGTGGCCTAAACACTGTCATGCCAGTTGTTTCCGAAGTTTTAACAGAAAGTGCCGCAATGGAAGCAGGAATTAAAAAAGGAGATAAAATTTTAGCAATTGATGATAAAGAAATTAACGATTTTGATGAAGTCAGAAGCGCAATTGCCACAGGAAACGGCAGAGAAATGTTAATTAAAATTTTGCGCGCAGATCAAACTTTAGAAATTAAATTAACTCCAAAAATTCAGTTAAGAAAAGATGCTTTTGGCTTTGATGTAAAAATTCCAACCCTAGGAGTTGGCGCCTCTGAGCTTTCCCACCAAGATCTCAACATTTTACAAAGTTTTGGCCATTCCATAACTGAAACCTATAAAATTTCGATTGAAATTTTTAAAGGAATCAAAGATTTAATTATTGGCAAGCGCGACATTAAAGAACTAAGCGGCCCAATAAAAATCGCCCAATATTCTGGCAAAAGCGTTAACATTGGAATCACCGCAACATTATGGTTCATGGCAATGATTTCACTAAACCTTGGCATCATGAACCTGCTTCCAATCCCCATGCTTGACGGCGGCCATTTATTTTATTATCTAATCGAATTATTACGCGGCAAAGCCTTGTCACTAAAGCTTCAACAGCTTGGCTTTGGTCTTGGAATTGGTATATTAATACTGCTGACGTCAGTTGCGGTGTTTAATGATATAAAATCATTATTCTAACTTTTAGGAAATAGACAAAGATTTCAAAACACCAAGTGCCTTTCCATCGTCAATGGCAGACGAGGCAAGCATAACTCCTTCTGCAACGGTTTTAACTTTTTCTGCAAGTTTTAAGGCGAAGGCGGAGTTTAAAATTACTATGTCACGATAAGCGGATTTTTCACCATTAAAAAGGGCGAGAAGTTTTTTGGCGTTATATTCTGGGTTTTGGCCAGTTAAAGACTCGATTTTGGCTTTAGCAAAACCATATTTTGCTGGATTGATAATTTCTTCAGCGGAAATTTTTCCGTTTTCAACGGTTAAAAAATAAGAATTATCACAGATAGAAATTTCATCCATGCCGTCCATTCCGCAAACCACGTAAGCTTTAGAATCTTCGCTGGTTGCACTGATCGCAGTGGCAATTTTTTTAAGCATTGCATGTTTAGCAACTCCGATCAGCTGAAGCTTGACATTTGCGGGATTTAGAAGTGGCCCTAAAAAATTAAAAATTGTTGGAACATTTAAAGATTTGCGAATTTCAGCAAGGTTTTTTAGTGATTCGTGAAAAAATGGCGCATATAGAAAGCAGATGTTTTTATCACGCAATGTTGCTTCGGCTTCAGAAATATCAGAGGAAAAATTTATTCCCAAAGCAGAAAAAATATCCGCCGAGCCACTTTTTGAAGAAATCGCCTTATTGCCATGCTTGGCAACAGGAACGCCGCAAGCTGCAACCACAAAAGCCACAGCAGTTGAAATGTTTAAAGTGTTCAACCCATCACCACCAGTTCCGCAAACATCAATCGTGCCAACTGGCGCCGAAATTGTTTTCATGCGCTTTTTTAAAGAGCGAATCGCACCGATAATAGAGTTGGTTGGAATATCAGCGGAATTTAAATCGAGCAAAAACTTTTTAATGTCAGAATTATTGACTTTTGATTCGACTATGTGATCAAAAATTTCTTCAAAATTTTGTGCGGAGAAATTTTTCAGATTGTTAATTAGCATAATTCAAACTGCTGATAAAATTTTCGATGATTTTGTGTCCATGTTCAGAGGCGATTGATTCTGGATGAAATTGCACGCCAGAAATTTTATATTTTTTATGTTGCACACCCATGATTATGCCATCTTTAGTTTCAGCAGTGATTTCAAGGTCTTGCGGGCAAGTTTCTTTTTCAATTATAAGCGAGTGATAGCGCGTGGCGTTAAAAGGTGAGGGAATTCCTTGAAAAAGACCAGTTTTTTGATGAAAAATTTCGCTGATTTTGCCATGCATTGGATAAGTTTTGATGATTTTTCCACCAAAAGCCTGACCAATCGCTTGATGCCCTAGGCACACGCCAAAAATTGGAAAATTTTCTTTTAAGTTGTTAATCACCTCAAGGCAAATTCCCGCTTCGTTTGGCGTGCAGGGGCCAGGTGAAAGAACAATTCCTTTTGGGTTTAGTGATTTTATTTCTGCAAGTGAAATTTCGTCGTTACGTTTTACTAAAACTTGAGCAGCACCAGCCTGAATTAAATAGTGGTAAAGGTTGTAAGTGAAGCTGTCATAGTTGTCGATTAATAATATCATTTTAAATCTTTAAATATTCATCCAGACTATATTCATCAACTTGCATTGCGTCAACTATGGCTTTTGAAGCATCTTGCATTAAATATTTTTCTGGTAGAGAGATTATATTCTTACTAAATGCTAACTCAAGCAAATCTTCAACTTTTGCTTGTGGTAAAGACTTGTTGCGAATGGCATTTTTGATTTTTTCAATTATTGGCGCATTGTTTTCGTGCAGCTTCATTGCGTTTTCAAGGCGTCCGAGATTGTCAGTTTTGTCGTTGCTTACAAAAATTCCCGTAGTTAAAGAATTTCTAAATTCACCATTTTTAATGAAGTTTTTTACAATTTGATGGCCAAGCTTGTCACTAGTTACGCAAGCTAAGCTGTTGAGGCGCGCCCATTTTGCAAAAGGGAAAAAGAAAACTTGCCCAACTTTGCCAAACAAATTTTTATAAAGCCCATCAAAGGCGAATTGCATTTTGGTTAAAATTTCATCTGCAGCATGACGAACAAGCATTTCTTCATCTTTTTTCATGCCATCTTCTTGGAATTTTTTCAGCAAGCAAACTAGAATATACATGCCAGACAAGATGTCGCCAAAGCGTCCGTTGATGGTTTCTTTGCGTTTTAAATTGCCACCAAATTTTGCAATTGCAATGTCAGCAAGCAGCGCAAACGTTGCAGAAGACCACATAATTTTTCTTTCATATTTGGTGATGACATCTTCTTTCCATGGTTTGTAAATGTGGCCGCGAGTTACTGAGAAAAGCATCGAGCGCAATAAATTTCTAAGCAAATGAGAAATATGAGCAAAAAATGCGCGGTCAAAATTTTTCAAATTTCTTTTTTCTAAAGCTTCAATTTCTTTATAAACATAAGGGTGACACATGATCGCACCTTGTCCAAAGTGGATCAAGCTTCTGGTCATGATGTTTGCGCCTTCAACAGTGATTGAAATTGGTGTGGAAAAATAAGCATTGGCTAAAATGTTTCGAGGGCCTCGAATAATGCCGCGCCCGCCCATAATGTCCATGCCGTCATTGATCACTTGGCGGAAAGTTTCAGTGGCGTGATATTTTGCAATTGCAGTTACAACCGCTGGTTTTGCACCACTATCAACCGAGCCCGCAGTGAAGCTTCTTAAAGCATCGAGCATGTAAGTTCGAGAGGCAATTCTGGCTAAAACTTCTTCAACTCCTTCAAATTTTCCAATTGCAGTGTTGAACTGATGTCTGATGCTGCAATAGGCACTTACAGTGCGAGCCACCAACTTTGCGCCACCACAGCTGGTTGAAGGAAGAGAAATTCCGCGCCCTGCAGCAAGGCATTCCATCAGCATTTTCCAGCCTTTTCCAAGGCCTTCTTGCCCGCCAATCACTGAATCTAAAGTGATAATAACATTTTCGCCATTGATTGGTGAATTTACAAAAGGTGTTGCAAGTGGATCGTGCCTGCGACCTTGTATAACTCCTTTAGTTTTATGCGAAATCAAAGCACAAGTGATTCCAACATCTTCTTTATCAAACAGAATTTTATCAGGATCGCGTAATTGAAACGCCAGCCCAATCACTGTGGCATAAGCGCCAAGGGTGATGTATCGTTTATTCCAGTTAAGCCGAATTTTGATCACACCATCTTCTTCAAACAAAACGCCGTTTGAAGTGATTGAAGTGGCATCACTTCCTGCCATTGGCTCGGTCAGCGCAAAGCAAGGCAAATCTTTGCCCACCGCAAGTCGCGGAAGATAATAATCGCGCTGTTTTTGCGTGCCATAATGCATCAGCAACTCAGCAGGCCCCAGAGAATTTGGCACCATTGCCGTGATTGCAAGTGGAACTGAACGGGAAGCCAGTTTTTGAATCACACAACTATGCGCATAAGCAGAAAAACCAAGCCCACCATATTCTTTTGGAATGATCATGCCAAAAAATTTATGATCGCTTAAATAATGCCAAACTTTTTCTGGCAGGTCGCGGTGATGTTGAATCTCATAGTCAGAGCAGATTTTGCAAAGTTCTTCAACTTCATTCTTTAAGAATGATTCTTCTTCTGAAGTTAAATGTGGATATTTTTCAGCAAAAATGCGTTTAAAGTCTGGTTTGCCAGAAAATAATTCGCCATCAACCCAGATGGTTCCAGAGGTAAGGGCGATTTTTTCGGTTTCAGAAATTTTTGGCAGCAAGCCAAGTTTTTTGATTAAAAAGACAATTATTCTGCTAAAGCTGTGCTGTCTTAAGAGCGGAATGGCAAGAAGAAGCGAAGTTATTGCATAAAATTTCCAGAAATTTATGCCGAAATTAAATTGCACCAAATAAACCGCAAGCACCGCCAAATAAGGCATTATAGAAAGACGATGATAAGCAAAAATTATGAATAAAAAAAGCAATATCAAATTAGAATTAGGCAAGTGATTCAACACCAGCGTGGTGTTTGCGATAAATTCAAGCATAGAGATTTTTTTTGAATTAAAAACTGCAGAATTTTTAAGATATTTTTTTTCTAAATCTAGGGGAAAAATTAAAAATTTGAAAATGAGCGGAAATCTTTCCTTGCAAAAGAGTCGATTTATTCAGGTAAATAAGGATTCTTACAATTCGGCTCCTGATCTATCAGCTTTTTTGGCAGCTTGATATTTTTCATATTCTTTCTTCACATATTGATTTACAGTGCTATAGCAATTTTCTTTCTTACTGATTATAAATGATCGATCTACGACAATATCGTACTGATAAGTAGTGAGTAATTTTTCAGGAAGTTGATTTAGCGGAATTCCGTCATATTTACTTTCTAAAATTGATGGATTCTGTTTTATTAACCTTACAACTTTACTTTCATCACACTGTAACATTGCCGCATATAATTGAGCTTCAGGGCGATCTTTGATTATTGTTGAAGATCTTATCACGGAAACATTGGGTAAATAGCCAAGTAAATTGTTAACAGTAAGTCTGTCAGTAGCATAAGGAATAATCTCTGCAGGATTACCTTTAACATAAATGAAAGTATGTTTAATGGCTTCTTTTGTGCTGGAATCAACTTTGCGTCGTTCAAGTATTTGCAAATCTTTAGTCAAGGCAGCAAATAATTTTCCTCCAACAGAATAATCTATTTTATAATTATCATCAATTCCGCATGGCTCCACAAGTATTTCTGGGCCATCTCGATATTTTATAGGTAGTAGATATCTCAACATACCTTCAGAGACTCTACATTTTTCTGTGTCGAATGCATGTAATACTTCATGAGGATAGACAGTTGAATCTTCTGTTGTACTTAATGATATTACGATAATATTTCTTTGGTGTAATATGGTAAATCCTCCATTAAACTTATGTTTTGTTGCTAAGGTTGGGTGCACGACAATAACTTGTGAATCAGGATTGGTAACAAAGGTTCTAATTTTTTCTATCCTATCTTCAAAGTTTTGCTCTCTAATTCCTTTTGTTTCTAATATTCTATAATGTGATATTGCTTCGTCATAAGAAGTACTGTCATGCATTTTTAAGTTTTTCTTAAGCCCAGTAAAAAGTTTACGCATTACAGTTTCATCAGTGAATCTAGAAAAGATAATATCACGTAAATTTCTTTTTAAAACTTCTTGGAACTCTGCATCTTGAATTAAGATGATTTTTCTTCCATAAGAGTTAAAAGATTTAACTACTGCCTTTCTAACTAAACTTTTATCTATGCCAGTGGTTTTGAAAATTCCTTCGATAATTATATTTTTCATTTCTTCTTGACTATCTGGAATTATTTCGCTTGAAACAAGATCTATCAAAAGACCAACAGTTCTTCTGAATATTATTTCGACAGAGTTAAATTTTTTTTCCAAATCTTTTGATGCTTTGCTTATAATTGATTGAAAGCCTAAATAGTCATTTCTTTTTATGGTTTCTGTTAGATTGAGACCAGAAATTACAGAAAATTGTGAATTATCGAGATCGAAAGCCATATCTGGATCTAAAAAATCTCTTAATAATGTTAGACCTTTTAAGCTTAGAACATAGTCACCACCATTTGGAGTTGCTACAAAAATTCTATCACTTGGTATAGTTAATTCTGCAACAGAATATCTACCCATAATTTCGCCACCAGAATGCTTAGTTGTTTTTTGTGAGTGAGATCCTAGTTTTTTAGAAGACTTTGCCATGACAGAAGTTTTTGGTGTTTTTAGTGGAGTTGCTCCAACTTCTGTAGATAATGCCATTCCAACTCCGCCGACAGCACCAATAGGTCCGCCAACAAAACCGCCAACAATTCCTCCTGCTGCTATTTTAGCAGTAAAATCAACTGCCGACAGAGCAGACATAAAAGAATCATTTATAGTTTCTGCGTTGTAGGAGGGTAAATCTCCTGGAGCAGTTAGTCGAAGATAAGTCAGCAATAAAGATGTTAATGAGATTTTGACGGTTGCAATTCCAAGTTCTCTTATCTCAAGTTGATGTTCAAATGGTAATAAAGCGACATCGCTAAACATTTTATCTACAAAATGAGAAATTGCTATTGCATCAGTATGTTTATTTATCAATTTTAGAAGTTCCTCTGATTTCCGTGTATAAAAATCACTGTTAGACTGTTCCTTTTTTCCATTATCTCTTTGTAAAGAACGCCTTCTTTTAGCAGCATCTCTCACGCGTAATTTAGAACTTTCCCTATAAGTTGGATCAAATTTTGACATAGGTAGATATTTAGATAAAAAAATAAAAAGTGGATTATACCAACTATTTATTTAAGCTTCAACTCACAAGCAGCGCGAACTAAAGCGCGAATCCGTGCGATGTAAGAAGCTCTTTCATTAACCGAAATTGCAGAACGTGCATCAAGCAGATTAAGCAAATGGCTAGCTTTTAGCGCTTGTTCATAGGCTGGAATCGGTAATTTTTTTTCAGCTAAAAGTTGCGATTGTTTTTCCGCTGCAGCAAATTGCTTGAACAAATCGTCAATGTTGGAATGTTCTAAAATAAAAGCGGAATTTTCGATTTCGCTTTGTTTAAAAATGTCGCCGTAAGTTATTTTTTCTGCACCTTCGCGGCCGTTCCAATTAATGTCAAAAATTGAATCAATGTTTTGAATATGCATGGCAATTCGTTCCAAGCCATAAGTGATTTCGCCAGAAATTAAGCTGCATTCAATTCCACCAACTTGTTGCATGTAAGTAAATTGTGTGACTTCCATGCCGTTAAACCAAACCTCCCAGCCCAAACCAGAAGCGCCAACTGAAGGGTTTTCCCAATCGTCTTCAACAAAACGAATGTCGTTGTTTTTTACATCAAGACCAATTAAATCAAGGCTCTGCAGATATAAATCTTTAATATTTTTTGGTGCTGGTTTTAATAAAACTTGAAATTGATAATAATGGCTCAGACGGTTTGGATTTTGTGCATAACGAGCGTCAGTCGGGCGTCTTGAAGGTTGAACATAAGCCACTTTCCACGGTTTATTGCCAAGCGCGTTTAAAACTGTTGCTGGGTGAAGAGTTCCTGCACCAACTTCAATGTCAAGTGGTTGAACGATTGCACATCCTTGATTTGCCCAAAACTGTTGAAGTTTAAGGATGATGTCTTGAAATGATTTCATAATTGTAAATTATATTATACTGAAAAAGAAGAGCCACAACCGCAACTCGCTTTAGCGTTGGGGTTGTTCACTTTAAAATAAGACGCGCCTAATTCTTTAACAAATTCAATTTCAGAATTTTGTAAAAATGGCAAAGAAACTTCGTCAGTAACTGCAAGAATTTTGGAATTTTCTTCGGCAATTTTTATGTCACCTTCAGCAAGCTTATTATCAAGCTCCATCACATATTGAAAGCCACTGCAGCCACCACCAGAAATTGATATACGCAAAAACTTTTCCTGATTATCAGGATTTTGTTTGATCTCTTGGATCCTTGAAATTGCTGAATTGGTAAAGGTTATAGAATTCATTTTTTTATTTTATTGCGACGGTTTAATTCTGATAAAATTTCTTCAAATTCAATGTCTTTTATAGCCAGTAAAACTAAGCTGTGATAGAATAAATCGCAAACTTCGCCAACCAAATCAGATCTGGTTTTAGCACTGTGTTTTTTTTCGTCAACAAAAGCTGCAACAACAACTTCTATAGCTTCTTCTCCAACTTTTCTAGAAATTTGCTCAACACCTTTTGAGGCAAGAAGATAGCTGTAGGATTCTGGATTTTTATCAGCGATTTTTTGTTTAATTTCAGCAGTAAGCTGCTCAAGCGAGAATTTGTCTTTCTCCATATTAAAAAATATTAGAAGTTTAAAGTCTTACAATTATGCAAAATATTTGCACTAAAATCAAATGAAAACTTGACAAAAACTGTATATTTTACTAGTTTGCACAAACTTTTTTTTAACTTAAATTTTTCAAGCAATGTCTACTGAATATACACTTTCCATCATTAAACCTGACGCAACCAAAAGAAATTTAACTGGTGCAATTAATTCTAAATTTGAAAAAGCGGGCCTAGAAATTGTTGCACAAAAAAGAATGCAACTTTCTGAAAAAATGGCTGGTGATTTTTATGCAGTTCACAAAGCACGCCCATTCTACAACGATCTAGTTAAATTCATGACTTCTGGCCCAGTTGTGGTGCAAGTTTTGAAAGGAGAAAACGCTGTTGCCAAAAACCGCGAAATCATGGGTGCAACCAACCCTGCCAATGCTGACGCTGGAACAATCAGAAAAGAATTTGCTTTATCAATCGAAGCAAACTCAGTTCATGGCTCTGACAGCTTAGAAAACGCCAAAAACGAAATCGCTTTCTTTTTTGCTGGTTACGAGATTGTTGAATAGTTGATTTGCTTTTTGTTTAGCTGGCATCACCTCAGTGCTGGGCGGAATTTGCAATTCCGCCCACAGGTTCATTTCCTGATTTAAGATAAAAGTTTGTTTTAAGTTTGCATGAACTCTTAGGGCAGAGTTGCAAACTCTGCCTAGCACTGAGAGTTGTGCTTAAAATGCCGCCTGAACGTTGTTTTATCATGCTTCAGCAAGCTCAGCATGACAAAATGACAATTAAATAAAAATCCGCTTTCTAAAAGAAATCAACACAACCACAGCAGCAAAAGCAACGGGCAGGGCCCACAGCAGCAGTTTATTTTGAGAATTTGGCTCGATTAAAATGTCCTCGCCAAATTTTTTTATCAGTTCATTTTTTATTTCTTGATCGCTATATCCATCAGCGATTTTTTGGCGGATAAATTTTCTCATTTTAAAAGAAAAATCAGTGTTTGAGCTTTCAATCACTTGTCCGTTACAAACCAAGCAGCGCACTTCTAAAAACAAATTCATTGCGCGTTTTTCTTGTTCTTCATTTGGCAAATGTTCTTCTGGAGAAAGGGCGTAAGAATTGATGTTAAGCAGGCAAAAAAAGATTAATAGTGCAAAGAATTTATAAAAATTACAGCAAACTTTCATCAACTATGCCAAGAAAATCTTTTTGAAAACCACCAGTCATAATCACGTGATTGCCGTCATATTCGATGATCAAATCGCCGCCTTTGAAGCGAGTGGTAACTTTTTTGTTTTTAACTAAATTATTTTTGATTGCCAAAATTCCAACAGCACAAGCGCCACTTCCGCAAGCCAGAGTTTCACCAGCTCCGCGTTCCCAAACTCTAACTTCAATTAAATCGTCAGAAATTATTTTGGCAAATTCCACGTTAGTTTTTTGTGGAAATAATTCGTGAGTTTCAACTTTTGGTCCGATTGTGAAAAATTCTTGGTCATTTGGAATTTCATTTACGAATGAAACGGCGTGTGGGTTGCCGACATTTACGCAGGTGAAATTAAAGTTGAAGAGTGTGATTGAAGCTTGTCGTCCTTCGACAGGCTCAGGATGACAAGAGTTATTATTAAGATGAAAAGCAAGATTAAGCGGAATTTCTTCGGGTGAAAACCTTGCAACACCCATATCAACCGAGATTAAATTTCCTTCTCTTTTACAATTTAAAATACGATCTTGAGTTTTGATTTTGACATTATCTTTGCCAAGCAGCGAAGCGACACATCTAGTGGCGTTTCCACATGCTCCAGAGGCTGACCCGTCAGGATTATAAATTTCCATCAAACAATCAGCTTCTAAAGAATTTCTGATGATGATTAGTTGATCACAACCAATGTTTTTGCGGTCAGAAATGTTTCTAATTTGTTTAGCAGTAAGAGAAATGTTGTCGATGCGCGAATCAAAAATAACGAAATCATTCCCCGCACCGTTCATTTTGATAAATGGAAGTTTGATTCGATTTTGATTCATTTTTATCAGTTAAAATTAAGATTTTGCGCGACTAACGTAAGAAAAATCTTCAGTTTTGATAATAATTTCTTCGCCAGATTCAACGAATGGCGGAACCATAACTCGCACACCATTTTCAAGAATCGCTGGTTTGTAAGAAGCTGCAGCAGTTTGCCCTTTAACCACAGCATCAGCTTGTGCAATAACCGCATTTACAGTTTCAGGAAGCGCAATTGAAATTGGTTTGTCATTGCAATATTCAACGCGGATATTCATGCCTTCTTGCAGGAATGGCAGAGCATCACCGACCAAAGCTTTGCTGAAGTTAAAAGTTTCAAAACTGGTCATGTCCATTGCTGACAATTCGTCTTGATCGAAATATTGAAATTGTAAATTTTTTTGCTCAACATAAGCAACATCAACATCTTCAGAAGATGCAAAACGCACATTTGTTTTATTTCCTGTAGAAATGTTTTTCATTTCCACTTGAATGTAGGCGCCACCTTTACCAGGTTTAACATGTTCTCTTTTTAAAACTGACCAAAGTTGGTTTTGATATTCAATAACGTTGCCAACACGAATTGAGTTTGCGTTTGTTTTCATATTTATAAATTAATGTAAATTTTTAACAATTTCTTCCACCACTTTTTTAGCATCGCCAAAAATCATCATGGTATTGTCATTATAAAACAGTTCATTTTCAACGCCAGCATAGCCTGAAGCCATTGAGCGTTTAACAAAGAAAACAGTTTTAGCGTGCGAAACATCTAAAATTGGCATGCCATAAATCGGACTAGTTTTGTCAGTTTTAGCAGCTGGATTTGTGACGTCATTTGCACCAATCACAAATGCTATGTCAGTTGATTTAAATTCGCCATTAATTTCTTCCAGCTCAAAAACTTTTTCATAATTAATGTTTGCTTCTGCAAGCAACACATTCATGTGCCCAGGCATTCTTCCTGCAACTGGATGAATGGCGAATTTTACGTTAACGCCTTTTTCTTCAAGTGTGTGGGTTAATTCTGCAACTGCATGTTGTGCGCCTGCAACGGCCATGCCATAACCGGGAACAATAATCACCGAAGAAGAACTTTGCATCATGTAAGCTGCGTCTTCAGCGCTGCCGTGTTTTACTGGTTTTTGTTCTTTTTCTTCAGTTGCAGCAGAAGCTGTGGCTTCGCTGAAGCCGCTGAAGATCACATTAACAATTGAGCGATTCATTGCCTTACACATGATATAGCTAAGAATTGCGCCACTCGCACCAACCAAAGCACCAGTGATGATTAAAAGCGGATTTTCTAGCGTAAAACCAATGCCACTTGCCGCCCAACCAGAATAAGAGTTTAACATTGAAACCACCACTGGCATGTCGGCGCCGCCAACTGGTGCAATCAGCATGAAGCCAATGAATAATGAAACTAAAGTTAGAGTGATAAATAAAAATTTTGATCCAAAAATGATGAAAGTAATCAACAAAACCAACGCAGCAACAGCAACATATTGCGAAGATCTTTTTTGATCTTTAAAAATCGCAACTTTTGATTTCATATTGCCGTTAAGCTTTAAAAAAGCAACAATTGAGCCAGTGAAGGTGATGGCGCCAATTACAACTCCAAGCCCCATTTCAACTAAACTTCCCATTTTAACTTTATTGTCTTCGGAAATATTAAAAGCATCAGGCATCCATAAAGCGCTTGCGGCGATAATAACCGCGGCAAGCCCCACCAAAGAGTGAAAACCAGCAACCAGCTGTGGCATTGCGGTCATCTTAATTTGTTTGGCGATAAACCAACCAATTGCGCCGCCAATTGCAATTGCAAAAATAATTAAAAAATGATGATGAACCTGTGGCAAAAACAATGTGGTGACGATTGCTAAGGCCATTCCCGCCATGCCAAAATAGTTTCCTTGGCGCGAAGTTTTAGGCGAAGATAATCCGTAAAGCGATAAAATAAAAAGAACCGCAGAAATTAAATAAGAAAGAAAAACTAAATTGCTCATAATTAAATTATCTTTGTTTAAACAATGCCAGCACGCAAACAATCATGCAGGTGAAGAATTCCCACAGCTTGATTGTCTTCAGTAACAAAAAGACTGGTGATTGATTTTTTATTCATCAACAAAACAGCTTCAACCGCAAGCAAGTCTTTGTTAATGGTTATTGGGTTTTTTGTCATTATTTCAGAGGCGCTTGAGTTGAGAAAATTATTGCTGAGGTGACGACGTAAATCACCGTCAGTTATGATTCCAAGCAATTTTTTGTCGGAACTAACAACACCAGTGCAACCGAGATGTTTTGAAGTCATTTCTAACAAAACTTCCGACATTTTCAGGTTTTCTTCAACCAAAGGAATTTGTGAATTTTTGCGCATTAATTCTTTAACTTTGATAAAGGCCGAACCCAATTTTCCACCTGGATGAAGGGTTCCAAAATTTTCTTGATTGAATTGTTTGGCGTTAATCAAGCTAACCGCAATTGCATCACCCAAAGCCAGCATCATTGTGGTTGAAGTGGTCGGAGCATTAACATGATTTGCCTCTGGAATTGCAGGCAAAACTAAAGGAATGTTGCTGGAGTTGGTCAATTCTGATTCGGCGCTTCTTGCAATGCCAATCAAAGGAATGTTGAACCTTTTGCAATAATAAATTATGTCTTTTAACTCTTTAGTTTCGCCAGAATTAGAAAGCAAAATCACCACATCATCTTTTGTGATCATGCCAAGGTCGCCGTGGCTTGCTTCTGCGGGGTGAATGAAAAAAGACGGAGTTCCTGTTGAAGCAAGAGTGGCCGCAATTTTTCTTGCAATATGACCTGATTTTCCCATGCCGCTTAAAATAACTCGACCATCGCATGAAAGAATTAAATCTATTGTTTTAATATAATTTTCACCAAAGCACGACATTAAAGACTCTAAGCCCTTAATTTCAGCTTGAATTGTGCTGATTGCTGATGAAATATAAGATTTTTTATCTTGCATATTTTTTAAAAAAAAGCGAGTTTTAGATATATCAATTAACCTATAATATTTGAATTATGAGTCTTAAAGAGCAAGAGATTTTACAAGAATTTATCAATGCTAAGGCGATTTTAAAGGGGCATTTTATTCTTTCTTCAGGTCTTCATTCTGACACCTACATGCAGTGTGCAAGGGTTTTGATGAACCCACAGCGTGCAGAAAAACTGTGTAAAGTTTTGGCAGAAAAAATATTTTCTTCTTTGGGTGAAAATTTTGCTGATATAGTTGTTTCTCCTGCAATGGGTGGCGTGGTGGTTGGCTATGAATTGGCGCGCCATTTGAAACTGGAGGCAATTTTTTGTGAAAGAGTAAACGGAGTTTTTGAACTGCGCCGTGGGTTTGCTTTGGAAAAAGGCATGCGAGTTTTGGTGGTGGAAGATGTTATTACCACAGGAAAATCTTCAAAAGAAACTTATGATTTAATCAAAAAATTTGGTGCTAAAGTGGTGGCAGAAGCCTGCTTGGTTGATCGCAGCGGTGATGATAAATTGCAAGAAAAAATGGGCGTTGATGTTGTTTCTCTGATGAAAATTGACATCAGAACATTCTCTGAAAATGAAGTGCCGCAAGACTTAGAAAACGTTCCTGCAATTAAACCGGGAAGCAGATTTATTAAATAAAATGAAAGATTATTCCAATAAAATAGAAGAAATTGTTTTAAATCGCAGGGAAATCAAGGTCTCTTTCGAGTTTTTTCCGCCAAAAACTGATGAAATGGAAGTTAAATTGTGGGAAGCGATTTCAAAATTAAAAACCTTAAAGCCAAATTTTGTTTCGGTAACTTATGGTGCTGGGGGTTCAACCAGACAAAGAACTCACCAAACAATTAAAAGAATTTTAGACGAAACCAATCTTAAGCCAGCTTCTCATTTAACTTGTGTTGCTGCTTCTAAAGATGAAATCAACGAAATTGTTAAAAATTATTGGGAAATGGGCGTGCGCCACATTGTTGCTTTAAGAGGCGACATGCCAGCGTCAAGCCCTAATTATCAGCTTCACCCAAATGGTTATCGTTATGCAAGTGAATTGGTTGAAGGTATTAAAAAAATCGCTGATTTTGAAATTTCAGTTGCAGGATATCCTGAAAAACATCCCGAAGCAAGAAGCTTGGATGAAGATATTGATAATTTAAAACGCAAGGTTGATGCTGGTGCAAGCCGCATTATCACGCAATTTTTTTTCGATAGTGATTTATATTTTTCATTCGTAGAAAAATGTCAAAAACGCGGAATTAACGTGCCAATTGTTCCAGGAATTTTGCCAGTTACCAACGTTAAACAAACCAGACATTTTGCCAAAATGTGCGGTGCGACAATTCCAAAATGGATGAATGAAATTTTTGAAGATTTAGATCAAAATGAAGAAACTAGAAAATTAATCGCTGGAATTGTTGCGCTTGAATTATGTCGCATTCTTCACAATGGTGGCGTTGATGATTTTCACTTTTACACTTTAAATCGCTCTGATTTAACGATGGCGATTTGTCGGGTTCTTGGTGTGGTGTAAGTTATTGCATGAACTTGTGGGCGGAATTGCAAATTCCGCCCAGCACCAGTGTGGTGTAATAGCAATTATTTCAAATCAGCCTTGATTTTAGATTGCACAGTCAGGCGCAGGGCGTTTAAAATTGCAATAACATCAATTGCTTCTTGCAACAGAGCGCCTTCAACTGGGTTGATCCAGCCAATTGCAGCAAAAATCATGCCAGTGATGCTAAAAATCATGCCACCAACAGCACTTTGCACTGCGATTTTTCTCATTGATTCTGAAATGTGAATTAATTCATCAACTTTGGCGAGGCTGTTTTCCATAATAACTGCTCCCGCAGCTTCCGAAGTTATTGAAGAATGTTGTCCAAAGGCAAGGCCAACTGTTGCCACAGCTAAAGCCGGTGCATCATTGATTCCATCACCCATGAAAAGCGTTGGGGCTTTAGCAACTTCTTGTTTGACTATTTCTAATTTTTGTTCTGGCGTTTGACTGGAGCGCGCGTCTTTAATTTCTAGCATTTTAGCTAAATAATTCACTTCAGAAGAGCGATCACCTGAAACCAACATTATCTTCTTAAAATTATGATTTGGGCCGAGATGATTAATAAAAAAATGACCTTCGCGCCTTGGCGTGTCACGAAAATGCATGATTGCGGCAAGTTTTTGATTGATTAAAATTATACATTCCAAACCATGCTCAAGCGGCGGTAAATTTGCTTGCAAATTTTGATCAATTTTATTGCGATGAGTAACACAAACTTCACTGTCTAAAACGTGGCCAAGCAAGCCTTGCCCTGGTTTTTCAGTAATGTCTTTTGCTTCAAGCAAATTCAGCTTTTCTTTTTCAGCCGCTTTAATAACCGCACCAGCTAAAGGATGGCGTGAATATCTTTCAACACTTGCAGCGAGTTGCAAAACCTGATTTTTTGTAAAATCATTTAAGGCAATGATGCTGGTTAATTCTGGCTCGCCATAAGTTAAAGTTCCAGTTTTATCAAAAATTGCAGTTGAGCAAGTTGGCAGTTTTTCCAAAACCACAGGGTCACGAATGATAATTCCGTGTCTTGCCGCAATTGAAATGGCACTGATAATTGAAATTGGAATAGCAATTAAAAGCGGGCAGGGGGTTGCAACCACTAAAACGGATAAAAATTTCTCAGCACTTTGAGTGAAATAAAAAGTTGCGACTGCAAAAACCAAAGCAATTGGAGCAAATAGTGCCCCAATTTGATCAGCAAGCCGTCTCATTTTGGGACGGTTATTTTCAGCATTTTCCATCACTTTGATGATGTTGGCATAGCGCGAATCTTTTGGCAATTTGTCAGCCTTAACTGTCAGTGCAGACTCGCCATTCAAGCTTCCAGAAAGCACTGGCGAACCGGGCGCTTTCGAGAGTTTATAGGGTTCTCCTGTAAGATATGATTCATCCATTTGACCATTTCCAAAAACAACTGTGCCGTCAACAGGACAGGTTTCATGGGGATAAATCTCAATTAAATCGCCAATTTTGATTTCAGAAATATTAATATCAGAAATTTTGTCATTCTGTTTAAGATGAGCAATCGCAGGCATTCTTTTAGCTAGAGCCTCTAAAACAAAAGAAGCTTTGCGCTTCCCATAAGTTTCTAAAGCTTGACCGCTTGAAAGCATTAAAATAATCAAGCTTGAGGCCAAATATTCATGCAATAAAACTGCCGTGACAAGACCAATAAACGCCAATAAATCAGCACCCAAATCGCCTTTGAAAGCCCTGAGTATGATTTGCACCATCAAAGGCGTTCCACCAAAAGCTATCAGCGCAAAAAGCGGAAAATTCTCTATTTCAGGATTTAAAAATCGCAAAATAAAGTGCAAAGCCATAGCCACAAGGCTTGCAACTGCAATAATTTCCTGATATTTAGATTTAATAAAATTCATAAAAACGAAAAAGATTTAGAAAGAACCAAAAGCTAATATTTATAAAAATAAAAAACCGCAAATTTCTGTGTTTTATATGCAAATATCAATTTCAAAGATTTTTTACTAAAAACCTCATAAAACCTCCCTAAACCCTCTATTTTAGGCCAAAGAAGGGCAAAATAGCTAATAAATATGTTGAATTTTATTTTTTGCTAACCTAGGTTCTTAAGGAAAATTAACCAATTTTAACTATGCCAAAAGAAGATTTACTTACAATGAACGGTGTTGTGGTCGAGGTTTTACCTAACACAATTTTTCGCGTTGAACTAGAAAATGGTCACGTGATCATTGCTCATGCTTCGGGAAAAATTAGAAAAAATAAAATTCGCGTTTTAAAAGGCGATAAAGTTGAAGTCGAAATGACAACTTATGATTTGACCAAAGGTCGTATTGTAAGAAGAACTATATAATGGCACTGTCGCAAATCAAACTTTTCGTCGAACTTTTTGTGATTATATTTTTTTTGAAACGCACGTACGTCTAGTACGCTTACCTTTCAAAAAAAATATAATCACAAAAATTTCTTAGAAAATTTTGATTTGCGACATTGCCATAATAAGTTACGTGGCATTATCCTAATTGTTTACGCGAACAAACCATAAACCAATGAAAAATCTTTTAATCGTTGAGTCTCCAGCAAAAGCAAAAACTATCGGCAAATATCTCGGTCGTGATTATAGTGTGATTGCATCATTTGGCCACATTCGTGATTTACCAAGCAAAGACGGGTCAGTTGAGCCAGACAAAAATTTTGCGATGCATTATCAAATCTCGGCAAAATCAACCAAGCATGTTAAAGACATCGTAGATAAAGCAAAATCTTGCGACAAGATCATTCTTGCTCCCGATCCTGACCGTGAAGGCGAATCAATCGCTTGGCACGTGTTAGAAATTTTACGTCAGAAAAAAGCGATTAAAGCCTCAACACCAGTTGAGCGCGTTGTGTTTAACGCCATCACTAAAAACTCAGTTATTGAAGCAATCAAAAATCCGCGCCAAATTGACATGGATTTAGTTAATGCCCAACAAGCCCGCCGCGCTCTTGATTATCTTGTGGGTTTTACACTTTCGCCAGTTTTATGGCGCAAACTTCCGGGAAGCAGGTCAGCAGGGCGTGTTCAATCTGTAGCGCTGCGCTTAATTTGCGATCGCGAAGAAGAAATCGAGCTTTTTAAAAGTGAAGAATATTGGGACATTAAACTTGACTTAAAAACTGCCAAAAATGAAGAATTTCAAGCTACGGTTTTTGAAATTGAAGGAAAGAAACTAGAAAAATTCACCATTGTTAAAGAAGAACAGGCTGGAAATATCAAAAAGCTTTTAGAAGATAAAAAATATCAAGTTCTTTCAATCGTTAAAAAACAAGCAAAACGCCGTCCTTATCCACCATTTACAACTTCTTCAATGCAGCAAGAAGCGGCAAGAAAACTGGGTTTTTCTGCCAAGAAAACCATGATGGTGGCGCAACGACTTTATGAAGGAATTGAAGTTGAAGGCTCTTCTCTCGGTTTGATCACTTACATGAGAACTGACTCAATTGATGTTACTCCTGAAGCAATCACTAACGTGCGAAGCACCATCAATCAGCTTTATGGCAAAGATTATTTACCTGCTGCGCCAAATTCTTTTAAAAGCAAAGTAAAAAACGCGCAAGAAGCTCACGAGGCAATTCGTCCGACTGATTTTTCTTATGCACCTGATCGCGTAAAAAAATATCTCGAAGATGATCAATTTGCACTTTATGATTTGATTTGGAAAAGAATGCTTGCTTCACAAATGGCAGATGTGATTTTTGATCAAGTTATTGCAGAAATTGTTACTATTCCAAATTATGCTAAGGCCCGCGCCACTGGCTCTACAGTTAGATTTGACGGATTTTACAAAGTATATCGTGAAGATCGCGATGATGATTCTTCCGAAGAAGATGATTCTAAGCAGAACTTGCCAGCATTATCAGAAAAAGATCCACTAAATCTGCTTGATGTAAAACCAATGCAACACTTCACTGAACCTCCGCCGAGATATTCTGAGGCAAGTTTGGTGAAAAAACTCGAAGAGCTTGGAATTGGAAGGCCATCGACTTATGCTGCAATAATTTCAGTTTTGCAAGATCGCGGCTATGTGAAGCTGGAAAAGAAAAGATTTTTCCCCGAAGAGCGTGGCAGAATTGTTACAACTTTCTTGAAAGAGTTTTTTGCCAAATATGTTGAATATGGCTATACGGCAAATTTAGAAGATGAACTCGACGTTATTTCTAACGGCAAAATGGATTGGAAAGCTTTCCTAAAAAAATTCTGGAAAGATTTTCATGGCACAACTGGTGAAGTTGAAAAAAAGCCATTCGCAGAAGTTTTAGAAGTTTTAAATCAAAAAATTGGTGCGCGAGTTTTTGGCTTTGATGAAAATGGCAAAATGAAAGATGAATGTCCAACTTGCAAAACTGGAAAGTTGGGGCTTCGTTTAGGGAAATTTGGTGCTTTTGTGGGCTGTTCAAATTATCCTGAATGTAAGCATACCATGCAGATTTTTGGTGAAGAAGCTTTAGAAGAAGGGCAAGAAAGAAAGCCACAATTTGAACCAAGAAGCTTGGGTGTTGATTCAAAAAGTGGTTATGAAGTTTTGGTAAAAATTGGTCCTTACGGTCCTTACTTAGAATTGTCTGGAAGTGAAACTGTTACAGAAGAAAAATCTGAGGATGATTCTGCGGCAGAAAATTTTGGTAAAAAATCTAAGAAAAAACCAGCTAAAGCCAAAAAAGCAAAAGTTAAAAAACCAAAAAGAGTTGCAATTCCTAAATCTATTGACCCCGCGCAAATTGATCTTAAAACTGCCTCGCAACTTTTAACTTTGCCGCGTGAAGTTGGAACTCATCCTGAAACTGGTTTAAAAATTGTTGCCAATATCGGCCCCTTCGGCCCTTATTTATTACACGACAAAAAATTTACTTCAGTTAAAGAAGACAACATTTTAGAAATTGGTTTAAATCGCGCCGTTGACCTAATAGTAGAAGCCGCCAACCGCCCACCGTCTCGTCGTGGCAGGTTTGGTAAGAAAAAGAAGGAAGAGTAGTAGAAATATTATTCGTATAACATAAAACACCACGAACTTTATATGGAAAAAGATTTTAGTAAATGGAGTGAGTTAAAGAAAAAACTACACCAAAGAGTAAATTTACCAACTTTTAAGCAAAGAGAAGTTTGGTGGTGTAGTTTAGGAGTTAACATAGGCTGTGAAGAAGATGGCAAAAATGAATTTTTTAATAGACCAATTCTTATAGTAAAAAAATTTAACAATAGTTTGTTTTTTGGAATACCGCTTAGCAGCAAAATGAAAGAAAATAAATATTATTTTCCTGTCCATTTGTGTGGTAGAAGTGGAAGTATTTTATTATCACAAATCAGGGTTTTAGAAGGTAAGCGTTTAACCAACAAGATTGGTACTATAACAAAAGATCAGTTTGATAATATAAGAGAGAGGATAAAGAACATGATTTAGTCAGCCTTCTTAGAAGAAGGCTGAATGTGGCTAGTGCCAATTTGTAGGTCAGATTTTAGAATAAAACATTAGTAATGTCAATATTTTAGGTGATTATCTCTTCACAGACTAGTAAATTGGTATAGGTCCTCAGTGCTGGGCGGGATTTGCAATCCCGCCCATAGGTTCATTTCATGATTTGAGTTAGAAGCATGTTTTCAAATTTGCATGAACGGTAAGGGCGGAATTACAAATTCTGCCCAGCATTGAGTGAAATCTTAGCAACAGCGGTTGATTCTGCGGGAATTATTTTTGTTTCTTAGAAAATTGTCTTTGCTTAAAGCGGCTTGGTTTTGGTGATGTTTTTTGTGATGTTGTAGATATTTTTTATAAGCGAAATCGCCGTTGAAATAAGATTGCACCAGCTTCAAAAAATGCCAAAATTTTTTTATCATCATAAGTTAGGAATGTTTCTTAAATCTCGGCCAAGATTTTCTCACTGCTTCAATGACCACAATCCATAATATCACAGCAAATAAAGCAGCAATAAAGCCAAGCAAGCGTTGATTGAAAATCATTTGTTTGGTTAGTTCAATTTTTTCAGGGTCAACAATTGCGCCGTTTTCTAATTGTTTTTTCATGAAATTTGCCATGGCGAAAAAACCAATTTTAATGTTAGAAGAAAATAATTTTTCTAAAACTGTTGCTGTGGTAGTGATTAGAACAAATGCGAGAGGAATGGCAGTTACCAAAAAATATCTTTTTCTTTTGCTGCCTTTTAAAATAACGGTTGTGGCAAGAGTTAAGGCAATTCCTGCTAGCATTTGATTGGACATGCCAAAAAGTGGCCATAAAATGTTGACGCCTCCTTGTGGATCAATCACTCCGATATATAAAAAATATCCCCAAGCAGCAACCACAAGAAAGCTGGCAAACATTGTGCTTAAATTTGGATGTTTATTTTGGAATTTTTTTGCGCCAATTAAATCTTGTAGCATAAAGCGCGCCACTCTTGTTCCAGCATCAAGAGTGGTTAAAATAAAAATTGCTTCAAACATGATCGCAAAGTGATACCACATTGAAAACATGCTTTTACCAAAGGTTGAGGAAAATATTTTGGCCATGCCAATTGCAAGTGAGGGCGCGCCTCCTGTTCTTGCTAGAAGTGTTTCTTCTTCAGCGCGATTTGCTAAATCAATCATTTCTTGTTCACTAACTGCAAATCCCCAACAGTTAATGGTGTTGATTGCAGTGTGTAAATCAGAGCCTGTAGCAGAAGCTGGACTGTTGATGGCGAAAAAAACCCCTGGTTCAAGAGAACAAGCAGCAATCAAGGCAATGAGTGCTACGAAAGACTCAAGCAACATGCTGCCATAGCCTATGAAGCGTACATCTTTTTCGTTAGAAATCATTTTTGGTGTGGTTCCAGAAGCAACCAAAGAGTGGAAACCAGAAATTGCGCCGCAAGCAATTGTGATAAATAAAAATGGAAAAATTTTGCCGCTGAAAATTGGCCCAGAGCCATTAGTAAATTGGGTGAGGGCGGGCATTTGAATGTCTGGTTGATAAACCAAAATTGCGATTGTTAAAAGCAAAATTGTGCCAATTTTTAAGAATGAGGAAAGATAATCACGTGGAGTAAGCAACAGCCACACCGGCAGGCTTGCTGCGGCAAATCCATAAATCATAATTGACCAAGCAAGAAATTTTCCGTCAAAATTAAAAAATTTAGCAAAAAAATGATCATTATAAACTAATTGCCCGCCTTTGATGGCAAAATAAAACATCACTAATCCAAAAATTGTGGCGTTTAAAGTTTTGCTTGGTTTGTAATAAAGATAAATCCCAACAATCATTGCAATTGGAACAGTCATAAACACGGTGAAACTTCCCCAAGGGCTGTGATTTAAGGCTTTAACCACGATTAATCCGAGCACTGAAATTAAAATAATTATGATTGCAAAAGTGCCTAATAAAGCGGCGCATCCAGCAATATTTCCAATTTCTTCTCGAATCATTTGTCCTAAAGATTTTCCGTCACGCTTAACTGAAATTGCAAGAATTAGCATGTCTTGCACTGCGCCAGCAAGCACTGATCCAATTAAAATCCACAAAACTCCTGGTAAATATCCAAATTGCGCTGCAAGTGTTGGGCCAATTAATGGCCCTGGGCCTGCAATTGCAGCAAAATGGTGACCAAAAACGATCCATTTGTTGGTCGGAATAAAATCTTTTCCGTCTTTAAGGCGTCTTGCTGGTGTTTGTGTGTTGTTGTGTAGAACAAAAACTTTTGTTGCAATAAAAGCACTATAAAAACGATAGGCAATCAATTGAATGCAGATGCAGGCAGTGACAAACCAAGTGGAAGAAATTGTTTCACCGCGAGATAATGCAATTCCAGCAAGCGATGACGCACCAATTATTCCTATAAAAATCCATAGGATTATTTTAAATAAATCTTTTTTCATTATTGTTGTTGTATTTTTTATTGTGATGAAAAAACTAAAGGAAAATAAATCTTCTAAACTTTTATGGCAGAAAAAAATACTCACTCAATTTTGCAAACTATCAAGCAAAAATTTGATAAATTTGATAGCAAGTCAAATCCAGCTTCAGCCTCAGGGGCAAGCGCTGGAATTGGGGGCATTGATGATGAATTTGAATATATTACTCCATCAAATAAAACCGCCGAGAAAGCGGTTGTGCCACCGTTGAACCAAACAGTAAATCAAGCAGCGGTTCAAAATGCATCAGAAACAACAAAATCAAGTGTTACAGAGCAGACTCTTGCAAATAAATCTCAAACAGTCAACTCTTCTTTGCCGCCGATTCAATCTTATTCTGTTCCTGTTTTAAATTCGGAAAATAAAACTGCGGAGGCTTCATTTTCAAAAGCGCCGCCACTTCCTTCTGCACCAAAAATTCCACCACTTAATCAAACACAACAAACAGCTTCTATTCAGCAAAATCAGGCTGCTAATTCAGATTTTTTTGCCATTTCAAAGCCCAAAGATGCAGCAAATGTGATGCCAAGTTTTTCTGATCAAAAAAAATCAGAACCTAAATTTGAAGAGAAAAAAAATGATATGGCAGATTTTAATTTTGATGATCTTGATTTAGATGATGAAAGCGGTTTTTCTAAGAATGTTCCAGCTGTCACTGAAGTTGTTGCTGATAAAAAAACTGCTGCTGCAAACAACACCTTAAATGCTGATGCAGAATTTGATGAAGAAGATCTTGAAGAATATGAAGAGGAATTTGACGAAGATGAATATTATGATGAGGATGAAGATGAAGAATTAGAAGATGATGAACTCGAAGAAGATGAAGATTTGCTAGAGCAAGAAGATCTCGACAAGGGTTTAGAAGAAGATGATCATCATACAGTTTTGCCAGAAGATGATTTGAGCCTAGATCATTTGGATGACGAAGAAGATGAGGCTTTGACTGTCAACACTGCGCATAAACAAGAAATTGATTTTAATGATTTAGATAAAGTTAATTTAAATGATTTGGAAGAAAATCTTGCAAAATCTAGCGAAACTGTGGATAAAGCTGGTGCTGAGATTTATCAGCCTAATTTAAATCAAGTTAAGCAGGAAAATTTTGATAAAAACAAAGTTTCTCCAGTTGTTAATGAGCAAAAAACAAATCAAAATACAATGTCAAATAATGTTGTAACAAATGCTGCTTCTGTTGGTGTTGCGGGGCAAAATCATGATGATATTGCGCTTGAATTTGAAAGAGAGATGATGGGAATTTCTGAAGTGAAAGCTTCTAGCAATTCTCAGAATGCTGTAAAAACAGTTAAGCAAGAGATTGTTGAGCCAAGTAAAGGTGCGCTATCTTCGGCTGTTCCAGCAGCTGGTCAAATGAAGATTTTAAATGAGGAGACAATCCGTCAAACTAGTGATACAGTGAAAAAATTGATTGAAGCAAAAAACACAATAAATGGAATTTCTAGTTTTTCGCAAGATGTTGTGCTTAACCAAATCGCACTGCAATTGATGGAGCCGAAATTAGAAAAATGGATGAATGAAAATCTTACGCAAATTGTTGAAAAAATTGTGCGTGAGGAAATTTCTAAGATAATTCCGAAGTAGGTTTTATAAAAGGGCATGAACGGTCAGTCAGGGTCAGGAGACCCTGACCGGCCACGGCTTCGAGGATGACGTGAGTTTGGCTTTTTTTGATAAGACTCATGAGATCCTCGAGCCTTCGGCTCAAGGATGACGCTTTGTGGGATCGGGTTTCCTCTTTGCGGGACGGGGTTTCTAACCCCGTCCACACGTTCATGTTCTTTAATTTTTTTATGTAAGTGATCTTGCCATCTCCGAAAATTTTCTAACATCGCGCGCTAAGTGAAGAGAGCCACAGATTATTATGCGGCAAGCTTTTTCTTCCGATAAATTTTTGATCAAATAAATTGCCTCAAGCAAATCTTTGCCGTCAAAAATTTCTAAATTATTTTCTGTTCCAATTTGAAAAATTTTTTCAGAAAGCTCTGGATAAGGTTCGCCATCAACTCTTACGGCAACAAGGCTTGCAACATTTCTAAATTTTTCTAAAAATTCTTTTTTGCATTTATTTCGACTAAAACCAACTATAACAAAATTTTTTAAACCATCATTTTTTTCTCGTAAAAAATTTGCCACAGAAAATGCTCCAGCTTCATTATGCGCGCCATCAATCCAAATTTCGCTTTGAGAATTTTTTAATAATTTATTTAAATTATTATTAATTTTTTCCAAGCGACTTGGCCAATAAACTGTTTTAACTGCTTGTTTGATGGCATTATCATCGATATTTTTTTTACAGGCCAAAACTGCAGCAATTGCAGTGGCAAAATTTATATATTGATGAATGCCGAAAAGCGCTGGTTTTGGAATGTTTTCAATAATTTCTCCGCAAAAATCTAAATCAAATTCTCCACTTTCTTCATCAAGACGAATTGCAAAATCTTCATCATAAAAAAAACTTTCGATTTTTTGGTCAAAAGCTAGAGTTTTAATAATTTTTTTTGCTGCATCAGTTTGCGCCGCAACAATCAATGGCGTGTTTGGCCGCATGATCATTGCTTTTTCAAGCGCAATTCTTTCGATATAATTTCCTAAATATTCGGTGTGATCAAAAGAAATTGGCATAATCACACTGGCTAATTTATTATCGATGATGTTAGTTGCATCAATTCTTCCACCCATTCCGCATTCTACAACCACAACATCAGCAGGCGATTTTGTAAAAGCTAAAAATGCACCAATTGTAAAAGCTTCCATGAAAGTTAGCGGCGTTCCTTCTGCGGCAAGGCGCACTTCTTCCATCACTTCAAACAATAATCCATCAGAAATTTTTTCACCATTTAAAACAATTCTTTCGTTACATTCGTGAAGATGTGGCGAGGTGTAAGTGTGGGTTTTATATCCAGCGCAAGAAAATATTTTTGCAATTAATGCTGTTGCAGAGCCTTTGCCGTTGGTTCCAGCAATGTGAATTATTGGTGGCAATTTTTTATGTGGATTGTCTAATTTTTTGAGCACAATTTCCATTCGCTCAAAAACCGTTTCATAATCAATTTTACGATTACCAAAAGTTGCAGGAATTGGCCAATGTGGAAGGTAAACCATGATATAGATTTTAATTTAAATTTAATCTTTTAGTTTGTTGAATGGATATTCTTCTTACACAGTGCTTGGCGGAATTTGTAATTCTCGTTGCGGGAATGGGTCTCCTGACCCATTCCCCACGTTCATTTCAAAATTAAATGGCATGAACGTGGGGACGGGGTTAGAAACCCCGTCCCGCAACGGGTGATTTGCAATTCCCGCAACGGGTTAAGAATTGCAAATTCCGTCAAGCACTGGGTAATAACTTAAACTTAAGTCAAAGATTTGCTACGGAGAAATTTTTTTACCATTTTTATTTTTTTATCTTTACCACAGTTTGATGCTGTAGCAAAGGATTTTAACCAGTTTTTTGCTGCAAATGGTTTTATAAATTTCACTGCTTCTTTCAATGATCAAAATAAAATTTCCAATCAATATGATCAAAAATATTTTATTGGCAATGATTCGCAAATTTATTTAAAGGCACATCGTCAAATCAAGGAAGACACAACTTTTGGTGCTGTGGCAAAAGTTGAATTTAATTATAATTCGGCACAAAAAAACGAAATTCCAAATTTAGATCAAACATTTTTTTATGCAGAAAATAATTTTGGAAAATTTGAGTTTGGTAATAATAAAGCGGTAAATCAAATGATGAAAACTGGCCCAGCTCGCTTTGCTCGAGGTGCTGGTGGCATTAATGGAAAATATCTGGAGCAAGTAAATTTTGCTATGTTAACTGGTGACGCAGATTCTTCTAGTAAAGTATGTAACGGTTCTGCAACTGATGTTGCTTGCGCTAATATAAAATTGCCACGTTTTATTGTGCTTGCGCAATCCCCAATTGGTCATGGCGGAAATGCTAAGGGTTTTAATAATTATCAGGCGCAATCTGATTATTATGGATTTAATCGCAGTCGCTTTCGCGCCTTAAAAGACGACAGTTTTGACGGATTTGAAGATGCAACAAAGTTAAACTATTACACGCCCAGATTTTATGACATCAAACTTGGGATAAGTTACACTCCAACAACCGCAAGCCAAGGATTCACTGCTAATAACATGCAAGACCTTGATTTAATTCGCTATGATAATGTGATTAGCTTTGGTGCAAATTATTCTTCTAGCATCAATAATGTTGGAATTTCTTTTTCTTTAACTGCTGAAGAAGGTCAAATAAAAAATCTGCAAGCAGGCGCGCCGCAAAGAGGAAAACTTTTTGCTTATGATGTTGGCGCTGCATTAAGTTATTTCGGTTTTACGATTGGCGCATCATATGGCTCATGGGGAAATTCTGCGCAGCCAAAAACAGGAATTTATTCCTGCAATTATAATTCAAATCTTTTACTTGCATCACAAACTTGTCAAGTTGATACTAGTCATTATTCTAACCCTAATTATTATACTTTAGGAATTGCTTATGAGTTTGGCCCGATTGGCGCAAGCATCACCAGCATCAACAGCAATTTCCAAAAAAATAATTATCAAGCAATTGCATTTGATCTTGATTATAAATATACAAAATATTTGATGCCTTACATTGAAATAACCAGATTTGCTTTTAAATCAAATCAACCAATGGCATCAAACATTGTTAACCAAAACAGCTTGTCTAATAGCCAAAGGCAATTAAAAGACAATAGTGGTTTTGTTTTTTTAACCGGAATTTTATTTTCATTTTAATTAATGACGAGTATCGCAGCTCTCGATTCATATCTGTTGCCGCTGAAGCAAATCCTTGATCGCGAAGGCGTCAACGAAGTTTCAATCAATCAACCAAATGAAGTGTGGATTGAAATGAAAGGCGATATGACGCGCGAAGAGCTTCCCGGTTTTGACCTGCAGCATCTTAAATCTTTAGGGCGCTTGGTTGCTCAATCAACTGAGCAAAGGCTTAGCGAAGAAGAACCATTGCTTTCAGCAACATTGCCAAATGGTTTTAGGATTCAAATTGTTTTTCCACCAGCATGCGAGCAAAACACCGTGGTGATCTCAATCCGTAAGCCGTCTCCTTTGAAATGGAATTTAGATGATTATGATAAAATGGGAATGTTTGATTCAACTTCTGTTGGTGAAATTGAAGATAAAAATGATTTAGTTTTAGCCAAGCTTCTGCAGCTTAATCGCATCAAAGATTTTATTTCGCGCGCCGTTTTATATAAGAAAAACATCATCGTTTCTGGCGGAACTTCCACTGGTAAAACCACCTTTACTAATGCCGTGCTTCGTGCAATTCCTGCTGAAGAGCGTTTAATCACGGTGGAAGATGCCAGAGAGGTTGATTTATCATTACATCCAAATCACGTTCACTTGCTTGCTTCAAAGGGCGGACAGGGCAGGGCAAAAGTTAACACACAAGATCTCATTGAAGCATGCCTTCGCTTAAGGCCAGAACGCATCATCGTTGGTGAATTGCGTGGTGCAGAAGCTTTTAGTTTCTTGCGCGCAATCAACACTGGTCACCCAGGCTCAATTTCAACTTTACACGCCGACACTCCAAAAATGGCCATCGAACAGCTAAAAATGATGGTGATGCAAGCTGGTTTAGGCATGACACCGCAAGAAATCTCTTCCTATATTAAAAATGTTGTGGATATAATAATACAATTAAAGCGCGGAGGAAAGGGTCGGCGTTATATTTCTGAAATATATTTTCGTCCTCTACACAACTCTTCTGGCGCTGGTGTTGCCAATGGCAATTCAGTAAACAATAAATTAGACAAAAAAAATGCAAATTCGTGAAAAATTCTTTAATAAGAAAAATCAATTTTTAACCTTAGCGCAAATCATTGAAATCACTGGTGCAACTCTTCACTCTGAGGCAGATTTAAATAAAAAAATATCTGGCGTTGCAACTTTAGAAAATGCTGATGAAGAAAAAATTTCTTTTTTAACTTCTGGTCAATATTTAGAAAAATTTTTAGTTTCAAAAGCTGGTGTTTGTTTGCTTGATGCAAAAAATGTTGAGAAAGCGCCAAAGACCATGATTTTATTGGTGCATAAAAATCCTTATTTTGCTTATGCCAAAATTGCGGAAAATTTTTATGAAGAAAAATTACCAGATTTTGTCGCAGGAAAAAACATTCACCCAACTGCAAAAATTGGCAGTAACGCAAGAATCGCCCCAAATGCATATATCGGAAGCAATGTGACCATCGGCAATAATTGCATAATTGGGCCTTCTGCAACGGTTATGGATAATTGCGAAATTGGCGAAGGAACTGTTATCAATGCTGGTGCTGTTGTGTCTTTTGCAATTGTTGGGCAAAATTGTATAATTCATAATGGTGCAAAAATTGGCCAAGATGGTTTCGGTTTTGCTCATAATGCTGGGGTTAACCACAAAATCATCCAACTTGGAATTGTAAAAATTGGTAATAGCGTTGAAATTGGCGCCAACACCTGTATCGATCGCGGCGCAATTGAAGACACAATCATCATGGATGGTGCAAAATTAGACAATTTAATTCAAATTGGTCACAATGTGGTGATTGGCAAAGGAACTGTGATGGCTGGTTGCACGGCGGTTGCTGGAAGCACTAAAATTGGAAGTTTTGTGCAAATTGGTGGAAGTGCTGGAATTGGCGGTCATATAAAAGTTGGTGATGGTGCAAAAATTGCTGGAATGAGTGGCGTGATGCGTGACATCGAGCCAATGCAAATCATGGGCGGTGCGCCAGCATTGCCAATTAAAAGATGGCATCGTTTGAATGCTAAATTGATGAAAATGGCTGAAGAGTAAAGAGATTTTTCATTGCGTGCAATTGCTCAGGCTAGATCGCATTTCTTAGGCTAGATCCAATTGCTCAGGCGGGATTTGTAATCCCGCCTGCACGTTTATGCAAAAATGAGTTGGAATGAACATCCAGGCGGCATTACAAATGCCGCCTCAGCAAAGAGCTTTACCATCACCCTTCGACAAGCTCTGACGTGACACCGAGTTTTTTTTATATTCAAAGATAGTCGTTACAAAAGAGAAGGAAAAGATATGTTTAACACAACATTAAAGTTACAAATGCAGCAGCTTCTTGCTTTAGCAGAAGCAAAAAATATCAAAATTTCTTGCGCAGAATCTTGCACTGGTGGAGTGTTATCAGCTTTATTTACCGAAATTTCAGGCTCTTCAAAAGTTTTTGATCGTGGTTTTATCACTTATTCAAATCAGTCAAAACAAGAGATGCTTGGAGTGAAACCTGAAACCCTGCAGCAATTTGGCGCTGTAAGCGCTGAAACTGCACAAGAAATGGCGCAAGGCGCAATCAAAAAATCAACAGCACAAATTTCAATAGCAATCACCGGAATTGCTGGCCCAGAAGGCGGATCAGAGCAAAAACCAGTTGGCTTGGTTTATATTTGTTGCAGTGGAAGAAGCTTGTTTTGTAGAAAATTTAATTTTTTTGGAAACCGCACTGAGGTTAGAATGTCAGCGGTTAGGGAGGCTTTGAAGATGTTGGTTTTAGAGGTTGAAAGGTTTTAATAACATTATTTTTTTAGTGTTTTATGACATAAATTTAAGTGGAAGTGGTTGTAATGACATTTGCTGACGTGTTAAAAGATGAAACAGTTCTGATTATTCTGTGTTGAAGCTTCAATTTACAATAGGAAATGCTATATTTTGATATAAAGTAATTGTTGGTATAGATGACTAAGAATTACTTAAAAAATAGACATGACAAAGACTAACCTGAGAGGAAGTCATAAACAGAAACCTAAGCTTAATTTTTCTGAAGAAGCGAAACCTAAAAGAAGTGAAAGAAAAAGTGCCAGATATAGAGAAAGGTTCATTCGTTTTCATGAGAATTTGGCACTTAAAACTTTTTTAGTTTCGGATCCTGAAGTTTATGCTCAACTTTTTATAATTAAAGATGATGAAGATTTTGAGAAAGTTGTCTCAACTTTATCGAATAATTGGTATAAAATTCATAGAAATCAATCTTTAGCACAATTTTTTATACCAACTCGTCAGGATTTTGGTATTTTCGGTTCTGATGATAAAGGTTCTACGGTTGGAATCAAAAGTTGGATTCTGCAAATATTAAGTTTTTCGGCTGGTATAGCTTTTTCTAATCCTAAATATAAAATTGATGCTTTTAATCATGATGGCACTTTAGACAGGCTTCCCGCTTCATATCCTGATTTTATTTTATCCAATGCCACATTAGATGAAAATTCTAATAGATATCTTACAAGCACAGCAGAATCAAGTTTAGGGGAAGTGCCGTCAATGGAAGTTGAGGATTCTTCAATTTTTTCTGATTTTAAGGGATTTGTTCAAAAGATTCTTTTTGGTGATCATAAACCAGAACCTCGTCGTGCTTTAATCAGTCTTTTAACAACCAACACTAGAACTGCAACTAATACACCTTCTCGTTCAGCTTCTGCTTCAGCTGTGAGCCCAAGTGTTACAGTTACTAACAGCAATTCTGTTAGTGGAAGCAGAAGTGTAACTACAACCGCAACAGTCACTCCCACCGCTAGTTTAACTGTTAGCGCAAGTTATACGCCGACTGTTTCAGATAGTGCAAGCGCTTCACAGTCCAGCACAAGCAGCATGAGTATAACCGCGACTTCATCTTCATCTGCAAGCAAAAGTGCCAGCGCTAGTGATAGTGTCACTGCCAGTGTTAGTGGCAGTTTTTCTGCTTCTAACACGATAAGTGCGACTGGAAGCGTTACTAATTCTCAATCATCAAGTTTAAGTGCTTCTGACACTGCTTCGGTTTCATCAACTCAAAGCACAACATCAAGTGCCACTGCCAGTGGAACTCTTACCCAAAGCAGCTCAAGTTCAGAAAGTCAAACTGCAAGTGGCACTGTTTCAGCTTCAGCAACTTCTAGTCAAAGCCAATCTGTAAGCCCAAGCTCTACAACATCTGACAGTGTGACTGTAAGCACTACTGATTCATCTTCTTTTTCTTCTTCTCCAAGCTCTAGTTTAAGCTCTTCTTTTTCACAAAGTGCAACTGTAAGCGCTTCAGCATCTAGCAGTGATTCTGTTTCTGTTACAAGAAGTGGTACGGCAAGTTTTACTAAAAGCATCACCCCAACTTCAAGCTCTAGCATCACTTCAACTTACAGTGCAACATCAAGTGATAGCAAAAGCGCCAGTGATAGCTCAACTGGCAGTAAAACTGCAACTTCAAGCTCTAGCGCCAGCCCTAGTGTCACTTCAAGCACAACAGTAAGCCTTTCTCCAACTAACACTGAAACTGTAACCAGATCAACTTCATCAACTATTTCCACCAGCCCAAGTGTGACTAAAACTGAAAGCAGCACAAATTCTGTTACAACAACTTTTTCACCAACTGCTTCTGATTCTAAAACTTTGACTTCAAGTGCTTCCTCAAGCAGCAGTTCAACAACCACTAAAACTGCTACTGGAAGCGAAACTTTTTCCGTTTCTGCTTCAAAAACTTCAAGTGGAAGTGCCACTGTTTCTGCTTCCACAACTTCAAGTGACACAGTTAGTTCAAGTGGAAGCTCAACTCAAACTCAGTCAAATTCTGCATCAGAAACAGAAACTTCTAGCCAAACAAATTCTGTTTCAACTTCGCAAAGTTTAACCATAACTCCATCCTTAACTAGAAGCAAATCGGTTACTGTTTCGCAAAGCAGAAGCAAAACTACAAGCCAGTCACCAAGCGATTCTTCTTCTGTATCTGACACGTCTAGTTCAACTTCCAGTGCAAGTGCAACTGAAACTGATTCAACAACTGGCAGTTCATCTGTTTCAAAAACTGCTAGTCAAACTTATAGTAGATCTGCAAGCACAAGTGCTAGTGATTCAACAAGCAAAACTGCCAGTGTTTCTAGTTCTGGCACAGTTAGTGTTTCTCAAACTTTAACAAAAACTTTAAGCCCAAGTGAATCTGTTTCAGTGTCGCAAACTTTTTCAGCAAGTGATTCGGCTTCAACTTCTTCTACAGTTTCAACTTCCACAACAGTTTCTCCAACTTCCACAAAAACTGGAAGTGGAAGCGAAAGCACATCCTCAAGCGACAGTGCGAGTGGAAGCGCTTCAGCAAGCGTTACTATTACCAAAACAGCCAGTCAGTCACAAAGTAAAACTCCAAGCTATAGTGCTTCAGAATCTTCATCTATAACAAACACCAAAACCCCTTCAGGAACTTTTTCAAGATCATCTTCTAGTTCAGAAACTAGATCACAAAGCTCTTCACCAAGCACAACTAACAGTGCTTCTGCAAGTGACAGTGCAACTGTATCAGGAAGCTTTTCTTGCAGCATTTCTCCAACTATCACAAGCACAAACTCAAGAACAAATTCATCTTCGAGAAGTTTGAGCCCAAGTGTAACGTACAGTCAAACTAAAACTTCTTCTACTTCAAACACTGTTTCTGTGACTAATTCACCAACTGCTTCTGCAACTAACAGCAACAGCGATTCTTCCAGCACTACCACTTCTGGCAGCTTAACTGAAAGCACAAGCCAAAGTGCAAGTTCTAGTGCTTCCAGCAGCTCAACTGGAAGCCAAAGCTCAAGCAAAAGTTCTTCTGACACTTCAAGTGCAACGCTCAGTTCAACTGTTTCAGCAACTTATTCTGCTTCAACTACTACCACCACAACTCCTACTTTCAGCGCTTCAGCAACTAACACAGCAAGCCCCAGCCAAACAGTTAGCGTTTCTGTTACTGATTCTCAATCAACCAGCACCAGTGCAACTCAAAGTTTAAGTATTACAACTTCTGCAACCATCACTTCCAGCCCTTCGCAAACTTTGAGCCAAAGTTCTTCAAGTAGTGTAACTAGATCTAAAAGCGCAAGCCCAACTGCCAGTGACACTAAAAGTGCAAGTTCCAGCGAAACTCCAAGTGAAACTATAACTAAAACTAAAACCGTTTCATCCAGCGTAAGCGCCAGTGATTCAACAACAGTAAGCACAACAGAAACTTCTTCATCAACAGAAACTGTTTCACCAAGCGGAACTATAACTCCAACAATCACGAGTTCACAAAGCACAACAAAAACCACCAGCGCAAGCGGAAGTGCAAGTAAAACTGTCACTGACACTCAATCAAACAGTGAAACCCCAACTTTCAGCGTTTCGTCAACTTCTTCAGACACTGTTTCGGTAAGTGCAACTAACACTGTTTCAACTTCAAGAACATTAAGTTTAACAACTTCTAAAAGCGCATCATTAAGTGCCACAGAAACAGGCAGCAAATCAGCTTCCACAAGCCCATCACAAAGTGCCACAGAAACAGCAAGCGAAACAAAATCAGTCAGCACAAGCGTCAGCGACACTGTAAGTGCAACTGAATCGAACAGTAACACAGTCACAACCTCAATTTCTGCTACGGGAACTAGAAGCATCACCTCATCAACTTCTGCAACAACTTCGAGCACTATAACCAAAACCCCTTCAGAAACCGTCACAGAAACTGTTTCAACTTCAAAAACTTTAACCCCAACTCTTTCAGCCACAACAAGCACAAGTGCAAGTGTTACAGCAACTGCCAGCGCAACTTACACCACTTCTCAAACAGTAAGCACAACCCAAAGCCTAACAGAAACTGCAACTAAAACCCAAACACCAAGCCCAACAAAAACACAAACTGTTACCAACACAAATTCTGTAACAAAAACTTTATCTCCTTCTGTTTCGTCAACTCGCTCTAACATCAATTGTGTCGAAAAAGAAATCAGCGCTGACGGATTAACTTGTGAAATAAAAAGATCGGAAACCGAATCAGTTGCAACGCACACAACAACACCAGATGGATCAAGCAACGAAGAAGTTTCTTGTGGAATAATTATCTATCCTGACAGAATTGTTAATTTTAACAGCAACACAAACACTGTTGAATCAGGCCTCATAACCGAAAAATGCTCAACATCATTTGCTACGGAAAAAACACCAGATGGAACTTTCATTTGCACCAGACAAACAACTGCTTTAAACATTTCATGCGCCGGCACAGAAACCTTCAGTCTTTTTCACAACATAACCTATGACGAGCGAGGAGCAATAACTTGTGAGGAACTAAAATTTTGTTATCAAGGAGAAAATTATAATTATTTATCTTCCAGCCCAATTCCTGAAAATTCAAAAGGAGCTAACCCTCTAATAACTCTTGCAACATCTGCTGCAACAATTGCTGCTGTTTCTATAACTTCGCTTTTAATATATTGCGCTATAAAAGTTCAGAAACAAAAAGGAAACAATGGTCGCGGTGCTAGAAGAAACAAAGTTGGTGATTCTTCTAGTTTTTCCGCTGTAACAGGAGTTTCACCTGTAACAATAACAAGAAATTCTGACTATAAAAAACCCAAAGCTAGAGGAAAAACAATTAAAGTAGGTGAATACTCGAATAATAATAACTTTTTTGATTTAGGCACAACTTCACCTGAAAAAGAAAAAGCTGTTGAAGGAAGCTCTGAAAAAAAAGCTCAAGCTGAAGAAAAATATTTACCAACAACGGCAAGCCAACCTGTTTTAAGAAGAAATGGTGCAACAAATATTGCAATAAAAATTCCAACGAATGCTCCAAAATCTTATAGCTCAGGATTAGTTTCAGTATTTTCTTCTGCAAAAGAAGGAAGAGATTCTCAGCCAGTTAAGGCAGAATCTGAACTAGAAGAGAAAGCAAGAACAGCTTCTGTAGGCGCTTCAACAAATTTTACACAAAATACTGCAAAATCAAATTCTGTTTCTCTGCCTCCTTTAGAAAAACCACCAGAAGCTGCGATAGCAGCAGCAAAGAGAAGAAAGCGCAAGCCCAAGCCCAATAAAGAAGATAAAACAGAACAGCTTATTGGCATAGGTTTTATAGCAGAAGCTTCACCAGCATCAGCCAAAGCATCAGATTTAACAACGCCTTTACCAGCAGCAACAGCTGCAATTCCAGTGCAAGAAATAGGGCGGGTTGCATCTGTGGATTTAGACGAAGAATCTCTATGGACAAAACCGCCACCAAAACCTTTTTTGCAAGAAAAAAGTGAATCTGAGATTACATTAAATATTCCTGAAATAACTCTAAACCACAGAAAAAAGAAAGCAGTAATTTCTCCTGCCGCTGCAACAGCCTTGCAAGCACCACAACTAGGGTTGTCAGCATCATCACAAACAGCAGAATTAGATGCGGATTTAGAATCTTTTCCAGAACCACCAAAAGATCGTAAAAATTCTGCCGCAGGCTCTGGCGACTTAACAGTAATTACAGATCCACGGGGCTCTTATTTCGGAGTTTCTGTAGTTGGAAGTCAATTTCCCCTTAGTTCTGGCGCTAGAAATAGCGTTAAAGCCGCTTCAGCAGAGCCATCAAACTCTGTTTTTAAGCCAAAAACCAAGCAATTACAGGCTTCATCTAAGATAAGAAACGGCTAAAAAATATCAAATTTCTAACTAAAATCACCAAAAAGCTTGCTTTTAAGCTTTAATCAGGCTATTGTATCAATATGATACATAAATTATTTTTTTATAGAAAAATTATAAAATTTATTTTTGAAGCATTTTTAACGAATTTTTTTTATATAAAAAAACTTTGAAACAAAAGATTTTTATTACAAATTTAATTAAGAAAAATAATTAACTTTTAATTTTAATCATTAGCTTTGCGTTATATTAAGAAGAACACAAAAAATGATATAATAAATTAAAATTTTTGGAAAAAATGTCTAGAAAACCTAGAAGAACAAATCGTAACACAAATAAAGAAACACGTGGTAACTTTATTCTACTTGCTTTATACACTTCATTACTTGCTAGTTCTGCTGTGATGGCAAATGTTGATACGATAGAAGAAAGTAATGATAGATCGCTTAGAGGTTTTTCTGGCATTCCACAAAACGCAGCTGTAGGAATTTTTCCAACACAAATTCCTGAGCCCACAAAAGCACCAGATCAAGAGAATAATAATGATTCTGCTGGATTTTACGAAAGAGCAAAAAGTTTTGTTGGAGGCATATTTAAATCACTTTTTTCTACTTCACCTTCTAAGACTAGTGAGCCTCAAAAAGTTTATCCTCCTTCTGAAGAAAGCTCTTCTCTTAAATCTAGAGGAAGATTAAAAAATATTGCTCCACAACCTTCTAAAGCTCCAAAACCTGAGTTAGAAGAAAGACAGCTTTTAATTTCTCTTTTAACTTCTGAAACTGCTTCAGTTAGCCCTGGTTACACGCCTCCTCAAAGCAGAACCATTACTCCATCTGTATCATCAACTAAAGGATTCACTAACAGCCCAAGCTCAAGTACTAGTAATAGCAATAGCGTTACTTCGAGTACAACAAATGTTATATCAGAAACTCCTGCTACAACTATATCTTCCAGCATTTCATCCTCAGTTTCATCAACGGATTCATCTACAATAACCAGCTCAGAGACAGTTTCAAATACGACAACACAAACTCCATTTCCAACGGAAAGCCAAACCGTTACTAATTCGTCTTCAGAAACAACAACTATAAGCCCAGATGCAAGCGAAACAAGATCAAGCAGCAATTCTGTTACCACCAGCAGATCTTTAAGTGGAACAGAATCTGTTACCGCATCTCGTTCTTCAACTTCATCAGCCACAATAACTAAAACTGCAACTGGCACTGAAACTAGAACTATATCAGAATCACAAATCAAAACACCAAGTGCTACAATAACTACAACTTCTAGTGTAACAGCAAATGAAACAACTTCTGCAACACATACTGATTCTCAAACTACAACAATAACCAGAGTTTTCACTCCAACTTCAACACCATCTTCATCTTTGACTCCAACTATAACCAGAAGTGTTACCGAAACAACTTCAACTACAACAAGCTTAATTCCAACTCAAACTAGAACAACAACTGACAGCACAATAAGTTCAGGAACTCCAGCAGCAACTGACAGCGCAACAAAATCAGCCATTTCAACTTCTAGCGCTTCAAGAACCGTTTCAAATTCTGTTACTGTTTCTAGTGCAATTGATAGCAGTGGAAATCCTTATGGTGAAACAACAACAACCACAGCATCTTCAACTTCAACCACAACTATAACTCAAACCCCTACTTCAACTACTACCCAAACAGAAACTCCCACTTCAACAGATTCTACAACAGAATCTGCAACAAAATCAATTACAGAAACTTCATCTAGATCTGTTTCAGTTTCGCCAAGTAAAACCGTTACAACCACCACATCATCTTCATCCACAAATTCAGGATCAACTACTGAAACTACATCATTTTCATCCTCAACTACAACCAGCCCTGAAGGTGCTGTTATTTGTTCTCAGGACGAAAGTTCTTATTCTGTTACTTGTGGTGGTAATGAAATAGCATCCTACACTCACACCGTGACAAAAGATCCTCAAGGAAGAACCATATGTATCGAATATAAATCTTGTATTAACGGAAATGAAATAACAGCAACTAGCACTCCAAACCCTGATGGTAGTTATTCAAATTCAGTAACCATATCCGAAAGTCCAACTGCAACACCAGAAAATATCAGTGGAACTGATGATCTTCCATTAATCCTAGGAGTAGTCGGCGGTGCTGTAGGACTTGTTGGTTTATTGGTTGTTGTTATGGCTTGGGTTAAGAAGACAAAAGAAAATTCTAAAGCTTCTGCAACGGTACAACCTGGTGCAAAGCAATCAAAAGAAGCATTCGCTGAAGAAGGTAGAGCTGCGCAAGGTAATAGAGCTAAAAAAGATCATAAAGATAGTGACGAAAGCAAAGCTAAAGGCGGAACAAAAAATACAAGAGAATCTCAAGTTTCTTCTTCTCCTGTTGCTACAGGAGTTGGATTGCGTGCAACTTCTGCTGTGGCTCCAATACTTCCAGTTCAAAGAAAAGGAGATGATAAAGATTCTGTACAACAAATGTTTGGTTCCTTACACAAGCCTTCTGCACCTCAACCTCATGGATCACATTCGTTTGCTGCAACAGCAAATTCTCATGATGGTGTAGCGTCATCTGGTGCTATAGGAGTTGGATTGCGTGCAACTTCTGCTGGGGCTCCAGTACCTCCAGTTCAAAGAAAAGGAGATATGAGTAATTCTGGATTGCCTGAAGGAGAAAGAGGAGATGATAAAGATTCTGTACAACAAATGTTTGGTTCCTTACACAAGCCTTCTGCACCTCAACCTCATGGATCACATTCGTTTGCTGCAACAGCAAATTCTCATGATGGTGTAGCGTCATCTG
>CAZOKU010000003.1:45616-57197 GCA_964580715.1 uncultured Rhizobium sp.
TTCACCTAAACCTTCTGAACCATCTTTGTCTTCCGCAGTGTCTGGAAGCTCTCTTCCTCATGGTTTAGTACAGGTGGCAGGTCAATTTGTTCCTAGTTCCAGAGATGATGGTAGTCATGTAGATGCTGCTTCTGATTCTTCACCTAAACCTTCTGAACCATCTTTGTCTTCCGCAGCGTCTGGAAGCTCTCTTCCTCATGGTTTAGTACAGGTGGCAGCTCAAGTTCCTCTTGGATCTAGAGGTGATGGTAATGATGATTATGATAATGCTGCTCCCAGTACTAGTGATGTTAGAGCAAGTCTTGCTGGTGGTGCCACGGGACGTGGACAAGATCGGGAGTTTCGCAAAACGGTTGCAGATGGAAAAAAGGTAGTATTAGATTCTTTAATGGTACCGCTAGGTTCTAAGCCAAACTCTCATGTTACGGCACCAGAAGGAGCTACGGCGAGAGATTCTTCACATCATAAATAGTGTTTCAAAAAATTATCATAGAAGTTAAAAATATGAGACTTACTGTTTTTAATAAATTAATTTAACCTAAAAAAGATAAAATTTTGTATCTAACTAAAAAAGCATGAAAAAAAATTTTTTAAAATTATTAGCAACGGCATTTATTTCATATAGCAATCTGTTTTCATTCGCGCATGCAAATGAAATGATCATTAACACTTCTATTTTGGTGGATGGTTCAAATCCAAATGGAATACTTCTTGATAATGCTCATAATTTAGATATAGATAAAATCACAATATTAGATCCAGGAAACATTTCAATTGATGGTGGAGTTACAGGTGTTGGTGTGAACCGCAGGCCTAGAGTAGAAATAAACATTAACACAGCATCTAATAAAGGAATTATTGGAAATGTAACACCAATTAATATTGTTGAATCACAATTTTCTTTGCACCTTAGTTCAGGAAAAATTAATTCCGCAATCAGTTATTTAGGTGATGGTTCAGTGGTTATAGAATTAAGCAGAGATGGTGGAACAAACCAAATAACATTAGAAGAAGGAACCGAAATTTCTAACGATGCAACATCTGATGCAGTGACAATAAACTATAACACTGAAAGCAGGGGGCCTGATTCTGGTGATGCAACTCTAAACATCAACAACAGCGGAACCATTCGTGGCACTAACACCATTTATTTCCACGATCCAAGTTCTGGCTCAGTTTTAAATATCACCAACAACTCTGGAGGCATTATCACAGCAGGCTCTGCCGCTGGAACAGCAATTGAAGTTACGGGCGAAAATCTTGCAACCATTAACAACTATGGACAAATTATTGGCGGCATTAATTTAGGCGCCAATTCTGCTTCACGACTAACCATATCTGGTGGATCTCTTAATGGTGCAGTGACTATTTCAACTGGTCAAATCATCAGCTTAGAATCAGGTGCAACAATTTCAGGTTCAATTGATGCAGTTTCATCAGGCAGAGGCGTTGTAAACGTTAAAACAGGAACACAAACCATCAATTCTAACATTGGCTCAACTTCTCGCATTTCTCAATTTAATCTTGAATCTGGCTCAAAAGCAGTTTTAGCTGGCGATGTTTATGCTAACTCAATTTCTCTTGCTGGTGAATTAGATTTAGTAAATTCTTCTGGAAACAATCTGGCTGGAACTCTCAGCGGAAGCGGCAGCGGAACTTTAAACCTAAACTCTTATTCTCACACTTTAAATGGTGATTTAACTTTAACTACAGGTGACATTATTTCCACCGCCTTTTCATCAGGAACAGATTCATTCGGAAACCTTACAGTTGATGGAGTTGCTGTGGTTAATAGCGGAGTTATTTTAAATATTAATTTAACTGATCCAAATGTTGAATTGGGCGTTGATACGAGATATTTAATTTTATCTGGTCAAACAGGATCTTCAATTAGTGCGGTTGGCTCTAGCAATTTGAAGATTAATAATCTTGGAATAAATTATTATGGCAACTACACCTTCACCACATCAACTGAAGGAAATAGCTTATATTTGAATGTTATCAAGATTGTCACTTCACAACAAATTGCTCAAAACCAAAATCAATTAAATGCTTATAATAACATAACTTCACTTAGAGCAACTTCAGGAAACTTGTCATTATTACAAGATTATTTCTTTTCTAACTCACACACCAACGCACAAAAAGCTGCAGTTTTAAAATCAACTATTTCTCAAAATGATAACTCAATCAATCGAGTTGCTTTTGACAACATCAACAATTCAGCAAATCTGATTGGTAACAGGCTATTTGCAGCGCATCTTAATAAAGCTGCTGAAACAGAATCCAAAAAAAATTCCGCTTGGGGTGAAGTTTTTGGTATAAATTCTAACCAAGGCAATAATTCCGCTGGATTTGACGGCTATAAAGTTGGAACAGCAGGTTTTATTTTAGGTTTCGACAAAAAAATCGACAAAACTTTAGTTTTAGGTGTTGCTGGAGTTTATTCTTCCTCACAAATTAAATCTTCTGACGACGCAAAAACAATTGGCGTCAATAACTATCAGCTTAATTTTTACAGCAGCCATAATTTTGAAAAATTTTTCGTTAACAACATCATAGGTTTGGGTTATAATGAATATTCTTCCAACCGCTATATCAGCTTCATAAATTCAACCGCAAGCGCTAAATATGACGGGCAAACTTACATGGCGCGCTCTGAAATTGGCAGTGATTACAAAATTAATGAAAACAGCAATATCAGACCAACTTTATCATTCACCGCTGCAAGCAATTCGGTAAGCGAATATAGCGAGGGTGGCGCAGGAAATGTTAGCCTGTCGGTTAAAAACAGTCGCGCTAACTTTTTTGAAAGCAGAGCAGGGGTTTTATTTAGTCAAAATTATTCAATTTTTGGCAAAATTATTTCACCATCTTTTTCAACTTCCTATGGCTATGATTTTATCGGCGATCGCCAAAAATCAACCAACAGCTTCGTTGAACAAAGCTCATCTTTCGCACTTTCCGCCGCAAAAATCGCGCGCAGCAGTGCAAGACTGGGCGCTGGCATAAAAATCTATGATCTAAAATCAGTTGATATCAGCGCCAATTATGGCTTTGAAAACCGAGGAAAATTCAACTCTAACAGCTTATCTATTAGAGCTAAATATTCTTTTTAGATAATGATAAATTCGGCATTCATAACCAGTGCCAGTCGGTCTCTCCTGACCCCAACTGACTGTTTACGTCAATGATAGTTTAGAATCAACGTGGAAATAGATTCTTACTTTATAAACATCAAAGAGAGCAACTAACTCTTGCAGCATCAGCCACCCTTTCATAACCTGTCACAGATGTTTTTCCTGAAGGATTTATCGCCATGCCATCAATAACAACACCAATTTCCGCTCCACCTATAATGCTATCTTTAGTCGAAGAAGGAGATTTTTCTTCTAAATATATTATTAATCTATTTAATTGTATTCCAGCCTCTTCATATCTTCTTGTCGCTTCACATAGCGCATCTTTAAATTCAGTTTTAGTTTCATCATATGGTTTTTTTCTATAGTAATCCAATTTTTCACCATAATCATTATGCATTCTGAGAAGAAAATCTTTTGCAGCCAAAATTGTATTTGGATGACATATCCTACCTTCATAAATAGCAGTCATTTCACAAGGTTCCAATTCTGAAAATTTTCCGCCTTCTAAAATGAATCTATATTTTTCATCTTTTGTAAAATTGATTACAATATCTTCAAATCCATCAACCATATCACATAATAATGATACGGTAATAAGTTCTTTATAGCTTTTATAATGATCTTTAAGTTTAAGTGAAATTCTATCAGAATCAGATGACTTCTCTTCATCATCTTTTTTTTCACTTATACTAGAATCAAAGCTAATAAATTTTTTATCCTCAATCATATCATCTAAATGCTTATCTATAGGATGATCTTCTAATTTAAGCAGATATTCTTGATCAACTGAGGGACATAATTTTTCACAATAGTCACTGAATATTTTTGACACTGTTCGATCAGCAAGTGAAGGTTTCGCATCTCTAAGTAACTCTCCGAATCTCGCAAAATAATGTGTATATCCATCTTCCTCAATTATTTTTTCTTGAGCAAGAGCCAATAAAGAAAATAATATATCAAAATCTTTCATACACACTAATAAACTAATTTACACAAGTTTTTCGGTGGTTTGAATCAAACTTCCATACTAAGAAAGCATGACTTGGAACAGACTAAGATAAGAAAAAAATAAAATGCAAGTTTTTTAAGAGAGTTTTGGGCAATTATCCTTTCATGCACAACTCGGTGTCATGGGATATTTCCCAGTTTTGAAAGATTATACGTTTAATGGTTGAAACAAGCTCGGTGGTAATTATCCTCCCGCTTTAAGGGAGGATCGCAGAGCGTTAGCGATACAAGGAGGGGTCAAATTGTCTTGGTTAAATATTATTTTAACCACTCCTCGATCCTCTCTCAAGTGGAGGATCATTACCATCGAGCTCGTTTTCTAACCACTAGCTTCTAGAATCATAAAGCTTCTTAAACATCATCAGCCTTTTTTCCATCAATTCTTTATTTCCTGAAATCTCGTCATTAACTTGGTCAAGCCTTGCTCCGCCAATGGCTTCTTGTCTTTTAAAAATTTCTGCTAATGCAACTTCTTTGCCATTTTTAATAATGTCATAAATCACCAAGAAAGTTGTGGTGCGGCCTTTTCCAGCGGCGCAATGAACGTAGAGTTTTTTATCTTTTGGTAAATTTTTAATAAATTCAACCATTTCATCAAACTGCTTCTGGTCAGGAATGTTGCGGTCTTTGATGGCAAATCTTTTATATTCAAAACCATTTTCTTTCGCTAATTCTTCTTCGGTTTTGATTGATTCTAACTTTTTTAATTCAGGCTTAAGCGCTGACAGTTCAAGCTGTGGATTTTTTTTAATCGCAGAAACTTTCTCTCTTTCAGCTGATAAAATTTCACTGATTTTGCTATCATTATTAGTTTCATCAAAGCTAACTGAAAGGCCATTAAGCAAAACATGGCTTTCTCGCCTTAAATCAACAATAATTATTTTATCTTTTTTAAATTTTTCACGAACCTTTTTCAATTCAGCTTCTGAAAATTCCGCACTAGCAATCGCATTTAAATTGAACACAGCAAGATCACGAAAATTGCGCGGCAACCCGTCTTTTCTGGTTTCAACTCGGTCATAATTTGCTTTAGCATCATTTGCCAAAGCTTCAGAAGTTAGCGTCATAGCAAATAAAAATAAGAACAGAGCATTTTTAAGCATAATTAATATTAATTCGTTATATTTTTGAAAGCAAAATCTTGCCAAGAGTTATCTTTATTTACAATCATTTTTGCAAGATGAGCCACTGCAACATTTTTCAGATTGAGCATCATGCCACATTGCGTTGATAATGCCAAAACAGATGGCAAAGCCAGTGCCTAAAATCCAAGTGAAATACCACATAATTAATATAAAAATTTTGAGTTTTGTTTAATATCTTTCTCTGTCACTTTGCCTCTTAGAACCAAGAAAACCCAAGAGGTATAAGCCAAAATAAGCGGCACAAAAATTATCGTCGCTATAAGCATCACCGACAAAGTGAAAAAGCTGCTAGAAGCATCCCATATCATCAAAGAAGCGCTAGGGTTTAAGCTTGACGGCAAAATGAATGGAAACATTGTTAAACCAACTGTTGCAATAATCCCAAATATTGACACAGCGCTTGCAATAAAAGCCTTTCCAGCTGCTTTATAAATCGTAAAGAAATAAGTTAAAAATTGCCCCAAAAATCCTAAAATTGGTGCAATCGCAATCCATTTATATTTATAATAATTATCAAACCAACAGCCAGTTGAAACGGTGACCACTTTTTTCAGTGGATTAGATTCTGCAAGAGTTCCTGCAAAAGTTTCTAATTTATAGCAATCAATATAATTCAAAAACACAGCGCCAAGGCTAAACAAAGTAACAATAACGAAAGGCATCAACTTTAAAAAATTTCTGCTTCTTTTCAAAATTTCACCTTCAGTTTTAATCGCCAGATAAGTTGCGCCGTGAGTTGCAAGCATAGCAACACTTAAAAGCCCGCACAATAAAGAAAATGGCGTAAATAATGCAAAGAAACTAATTTTATTTTCAATCACCATAAATTCATTAAAGCCAAAAGGAACGCCTTGTAAAACATTGCCAATTGCAACTCCAAAAACTAAAGCAGGAACAAATCCAGAAATAAAAATGCAAATATCCCAAATTTGACGCCAAGTTTTATTTTGAATTTTGCTTCTATAATCAAAGCCAACAGGGCGTAAGATCAAAGCCAGCAACACCAGAAGCATCGCAAAATAAAATCCTGAAAAGCTCACCGCATAAACATAAGGCCAAGCTGCAAATATCGCGCCTCCTCCTAAAATAAACCACACTTGATTGCCGTCCCAAACTGGTCCAACTGAATTGAGAACAACTCTTCTTTCTGAATCAGTTTTAGCAACAAATGGCAATAAAATTCCAACTCCAAGATCAAAACCATCCATGATGGCAAAGCCAATTAAAAGCACGCCTAAAAGAATCCACCAGATGATTCTTAAAATTTCGTAATCAAAAAATTCTAACATATTTATCAAATTTAATTTAAGGCACTGTCGCAAATCAAAATTTTCTAAGAAATTTTTGTGATTATATTTTTTTTGAAAGGTAAGCGTACTAGACGTACGTGCGTTTCAAAAAAAATATAATTGCGAAAAGTTCGACGAAAAGTTTGATTTGCGAAAGTGCCTTTAATTGTTTAAAATTTTCTCTGGGCCCATTTTGATGTATTTCACCATCAAAAACAGATCAACCACTAAAAGCAAAGTGTATAAAACCACAAATCCAACTAAGCTGGCCAATATACTTGATGAAGAAATTGAAGAAACTCCAAGAGAAGTTGGCAAAATTCCTTCAATCACCCAAGGTTGCCTGCCATATTCTGCAACAATCCAGCCCAATTCAGCAGCAATCCACGGCAGCGGCAGCGACCACAAACAAAGCTTCAACAAACATTTTTTATCAAAATTACCTTTGACATTCATTTGATAAAATGCAGTTGCAAATAAAATTATGAAAAACATTCCAAGTGCAACCATGATTCTGAAGGTGAAAAACAAAGGAGTTACATTAGGTTTAGTGTCATTTGCCGCCATTTTAATTTCTTCTTCGCTAGCGTTTTCAATGTCATCGCGATATTTTTTTAAAAGCAAAGCATAGCCAATGTCTTGATAATTTTCAGACAAAAATTGCTTATCTTTTTCTGGATTTAAGCTGTGGTTATTTCTTAAATCTTTTAAAATTTTATATTGATTAATTCCGTTTCTGACTCTTGCTTCTGATATTTCAAGCAGCTCTTTGATTCCAGCAATTTCTTTATGAGTTGATCTGGTTGCAATTAAGCCAAGCGCGTAAGGAATTTTAATCTCATATTCATTAGTTTGAGTTTCTTGATTAGGAAGCGCAAACAAAGTCAAGCCCGCAGGGGCTTTTTCAGTTTCCCACATTCCTTCAATTGCGGCAAGTTTCATTTTTTGATTTAAACCAGTTGAATATCCGCTTTCATCACCCAAAACAACAACTGAAAGCGCAGAAAGCAAGCCGAATGCAGAAGCAACAACCACCGATCTGCGCGCAATTTGTAAATTAGAATTTTTTAATAAATAATAACAACTAACCGACAAAACAAACATCGCACCAGTAACATATCCCGCGCTTATGGTGTGAACAAATTTTGACTGTGCCACGTCATTAAAAAATATTTTTTGAAAAGAATCTAATTCCATCCGCATAGTTTCAGCATTAAATTTTGCACCAATTGGGTTTTGCATCCAACCATTAGCAATAAGAATCCACAGCGCAGAAAGATTGGTTCCAATCGCCATTAAATAAGTCACCAACAAGTGTTTTCCTTTGCTCAATTTGTTCCATCCAAACAAAAACATTCCGACAAAAGTTGATTCCAAAAAAAATGCCATCAAGCCTTCAATTGCAAGGGGAACACCAAAAATATCACCAACATAATGAGAATAATAAGCCCAGTTCGTCCCAAATTGAAACTCCATGGTGATTCCAGTTGCAACGCCCATCGCAAAGTTGATTGCAAAAAGTTTCCCCCAAAATTTTGTAATGTCGCGCCAAATTTCCTTCCCACTGATAACATAAACACTTTCCATAATCGCAAGAATAATTGCCAAACCAAGGGTCAAAGGCACAAATAAAAAGTGATAAATCGCAGTAATTGCAAATTGCAATCTTGAAGCTTCAACTAAGCCAAATTCCATAATTATTTAAAAATTATTGTGTTAAAATTTTCTTTTCTTTCCTCTTTAGTCATTTTATGGCTGAAGAAGAAAAAATATAAAACGGTCAGAATGATTAATTTAATTCCTAAAACTAAAGTGATTTTTTTGGATAAATAATTATGTTTTTTACAGCGAAAAAAAATTATGAGATAAATTATATATCCAAAATATAACGACAACAATCCATACATACCACGATCCAAAAATTGGCGAACAATTGAGCTAGAAAAAATTTAATTTCTCTAGCTCAAAATGCAAGTTTTAGAAATGATAACCAACACCAGCTCCAATCAACCATGGGTCAAGTTTCACACTTGCTGTATAAGCATTGTTAACTTGCACATGGGTTTTTAAGAAAATTTTCTTAACGTCAAAGTTGACGCTAAATTTTTCATTAATCATATAGTCAAATCCAGCTTGCAAAGCATATCCTAAATGATCTTGATATTTCATCTGAGTTGCAACGCCACCAGTTTTCGCGCCATAAAAGAAGGTATAATTCAAACCAGCACCAGCATAAGGCCTGAAAGTTCCAGTTGGATTAACGTGATATTGCAAGGTTAGGGTAGGGGGCAAAAGCTTCACCGAGCCAAGACCAGCAGATCCTCCCAAAGCAGATCCTCTTAGCGAAATATCGTGTTTAGTGGTTGCAGCAATTAATTCTAATGCTAAATTAGGGGATATAAACTTTGTAATATCAATCTCAGGAACCATATCAGAGTTAGCGGCAACATTTCCACCAAGATTAGTTGCTGAGCCTCTAGCATCTGCTTTCACCACCAATGCGCGGCCTCTTACGATCCAATTTGGATCTTTGGCATATGAGTTTTGAGAAAATGCTAAAAGAATAGCGGATAATGCGATTATATTTAATTTTGCTTTCATAAGTTTTAAATTAGGGCACTGTCGCAAATCAAAAATTTCTTAGAAAATTTTGATTTGCGACAGTGCCATTAGCGATTTAAAAATATCGCCAAGCCCTTATTTTACAAAGAATCTAGCGACATAAACTTTAGTTTTACCAAACCAAGTTTGCGCCAAAATATAGAAAATTTTTCAGCTTTGTATTTGATAAATGTCAAAAAAATTAAATTTTTTTATGAATAACAAAATTTTAGCTAAATTTTCCGAGATTTCGCAAATCTCAATCTTTTCTGGAATCAACCGCCAGAAGCTTCTTGCGATTTTAGCTTATGCAAAAATTTCTGATTATAAAAAAGATGACACTTTATTTTTGCAAAGCGAAAAAAAGGAAAAATTTTTTATTGTTTTAAATGGTCTAGTAAAGCTTGCAATCACTGATCAAGAAGGCAAAGAAGTTATAATGAAAATCTCTGATTTTGGAATGATTGACGACATTTTAGAAGGCGATCATTCCTTTAGTTGTAAGGCCTTAGAAGCTTCTGAAATTCTGGTTTTACCACTAGAAAAATTCACCTATTTTGTCAAAGAAGATGAAATTTTAGTTAATAATATTTTGTTTGAAACTCTTAAGCAAAATAAAGAGCTAAACCAACAGCTTGCAAGTCTGAAGCTGGGTAATGGCAAAAATAAAGTCGGACAATTTTTACTAAAAAATTCCTTTAAAGACGGCAATAAACTAAAAAACCTCGAACTAAATTACAACAAAAGCCAAATTGCATCTTATCTTGGAATCAGGCTAGAAACCTTCTCAAGGCTGCTTCACCAACTGGAAGAAGAGGGCGAAATTTCAATCAACAAAAACAAAATTTCTCTCAACAATCAAGAATCGCTTTGCAAATATTGCAACAACGAGATCGCTAAAGATTGCAAATCATCAGAGCAAGATTTTTGCAAAAATTAATTCTTAATAATGCTAACTTGAATAGTTTTTTTTCGACATGACAGCACTCAATCTGGCAAAAAAAAGCAAGTGGTGAACATCAAAAAGCTTGATTTTCTAGGCTCAGGCGGGTTTTTTAAAGCCCCGCCTGAAAAGTTTTTTCACTCAAAATAATGAATGAAATTAACCAATAATTTCTATATTTCCTGCAGAAACTTTTCCTCTGTTAGTTTCTTCTTCATAAGAAACTTTTTGTCCTTCTTTCAAATCACGAATACCTTTTTTTTCTAGTTGACTAATATGAACAAAAATATCTTTGCCACCTTGATCTGATTGAATAAAGCCATAACCTTTGGTAATATTAAACCATTTTACTGTACCTGTAGCCATTTTAATTTAAAAATTTAGTTAGTTAATTAATGCCTATTATCTAGGCAAAAGTAGTTGTTGTTTAATGAATGAAAGTGGAAAGGTAACCAGAGTCGGTGTTAAGTTGTTTTTAAAAAACTATTAAACTACAGAAAATAATTAGTCTTCACCAGCATCAATTAATCAGCATTCCCGATTCTAAAGCAGAATTATTGATTTGCTAGCTTTATTTGCATTTTATTAAAAAATTTGTCTAATTGTTCTAGTTTTAAAAGAATTATGTCCCGATTTCAACAAAATCAGCTAATTTTAAGGGTTCAAAAGAAGCCCTGTTAGAAGGGTTAATGCGGAATTGCAAATTCCGCCCAGCACCGAGTAGTATTTCCAAAATCTGAGGTCCTGTCTGAAAATGCAGAGTGTCAGATTAAATTTAAACTATTACAGATTATTGTTAAAATAATCAGGCCAAAACTTGAGGGTCATTGCCATATGTTTTTTAGCATTTAGGGGGGGTTTTATTTCCGCCACCAGATAACAGCTTATTAGCGAATCTAGCAAATAAATTTCCGGGTGTTGGAGTTTTACTTGGTGCATCTTGACTGCTTATGTTAGATTCAGTTGTTGCGGCAGGTCTTGCTGATAGAATGGAATCTAAAGCATCAGTTGGGGCTGCTGTTGCAAATTCTGAAGTCGTAGAGCTACTGCACTTGCCTTGTAGGCGAGTTCTAACGAACACTTTCTAAATTCCCAATTTAATTGTATTTTCTGCCCAATAAACTTCTTAAATTGTATTAAAACGAGTCGTTTTTTAAGTAAAATTGGTACATTTTTTTAGAAAAAGCGAAGAAAACGCAATATTTACTTGACTAGACCTAGAATTCTGAGCATAATGTACTGTTTCCTCCCTGTGCGGAGGTCTCTTTGTGTTGCTTACACCGCAACCTTATAAAGATAATAAAGGGTTTCATTATCAAAATTTAATCAAAGTGTTAGAGAATTTAAAACCCATGTAAGTAAAGTTAAGTAAAATGAATTATTTTAAACTAATCATCCACTTAGTTATCATTTTGCCGTCCGTCTTTCGCTGTAAAGCTATTAGAGCTAGAG
>CAZOKU010000004.1:0-55362 GCA_964580715.1 uncultured Rhizobium sp.
GTCAAAACCAAGTATTGCAAAGAGATAGCTTAGATTTTTTTATTTAAAAAACTTGAGCTTATGCAAATAAGTGAGTTTTTTAAATAAAAAAATCTAAGCTAAATCAAAGCAAGACGCCGGTTTTCACGCATTTTGCCTAGCAAAAATTTTCCTTTTTATCCCGAATTGGCGTTATAACCATCATATTTGATTTGCGACATTGCCTTTAGCGTTTCTGTGGTAATTATCCCGTTACATCGTCATCCTTGAGACGAAGGCTCGAGGATCTCTCGAGTTTTGCGTCAGAAGTAAAGAAATCCTCGAGCCTTTGGCTCAAGGATGACAGGTTTTTATTAATATAATTGTATTTTTGTAGAAAAGTTTTTAGTTGATTCCTTAAAAAAATAAACTACATTACGCCCCTCAATTTTTCTCACATTCCTTGGTAGCTCAGAGGTAGAGCAGTTGGCTGTTAACCAATTGGTCGGGGGTTCGAATCCCTCCCAAGGAGCCATAACAAAAAAGCCTAGCCAAAAGCTGGGCTTTTTTGTTATGGATGATTGGAAGGGATTTGCCTAAGTAATTCGACCACGCAGAAGTCAAAAATCGTCTTAGCGATTGAAACTCCTGTAATACTGCGCGCAAGCACCAAAAAATCAATGAGTATTTCCTCCCTTACTCTTTCTTAACGAATGAAATGAGTTTAGAAAAAGTTAAAAGCCGAAACTAACCTGTAACCTTTCGCTAAAAAAACAGTTGATTTAGAATCTGTAACAAAAGATGCTGTTTTTTAAAATCAAAATTACACAAAACCAGAAATAAAAAAATGCAAACTGTTGATCTTCTAGGATTATTTAAAGCGGCGATTTCTGGTGATCAAACTAGTTATGCAAAATTTTTAGAGGTAAGTGCTAAGATTTTGAGATCTTTTGTGGCAAAAAGAATTGCTAGAAATGATGTTGAGGATGTGGTGCAAGAAATTTTGATTTCCATTCATAAATCACGGCATAGCTTTGATGCAAAAAGGCCGATCATGCCTTGGATTTTCTCTATTGCGCGCTTTCGAATTGCGGATCATCTTCGCAAAACTTATGCAAGTATAAATTTTGCTGATGTTGATTTTGATGAATTATGTGAAGTTTTGCCTGATGTAACGACTAGCAATGAAAATCACGAATATGTAAATGACCTGTTAAAAAATGTTGAACCTCTTAAAAAAAACATTTTACTGATGCTTTATGTTGAAGGTTATAGTGTTAAAGAAGTTGCAGGAAGCCTTAACATGAGCGAGTCGGCGGTTAAAGTTGCTGCACATCGTGTAATTAAAAAAATAAGGAAAGAATGGAAACCAATGAGCTAATTGCAAAATTAGTGAATGAACAGAGCAAAAAACCTCTAAAAACGCCGCAATATTATGCTGTGATTCTTGTGGCTATGATGTTTTTTTATGCTGTTATAATCCAATATTTTCTAGGGTTTCGTAGTGACTTAGCAATTAAACTTCGGCAATTGGCATTTGATACAGAATTATTGTTGCTGATTTTACTGCAAATTAGCGCAATTTATGCTGCGGTTTTAATGCTTTATCCTGATAAATATCAAAAGAAATCATTAGTTAAAATTCCTTTTATTTTACTTACCTCAATTGCGATTTTTTTGATTTTGCAATCTTTTTTACAAATCAATTCAGAAATAATTTCATCACCAGATTCACATAAAATAGAATGCTTGATTTGTATTGCTGCAGTTGCTTTTTTACCATCTTTACTGATATTTGTTTTGCTAAAAAAAGGCAATTCAACAAGTTATTCTCAAGCAGGATTTTTTGCAGTTTTGATTGCAACAATAATTGGTTGTATCACATTAAGGTTGGCTGAAAATAATGATTTAATTTCTCACCTTGTTATTTGGCACTATTTACCAACCCTTTTGTTTGCGTGCCTAGGAGCATTTTTAGGAAAATTTTTACTGCGGTGGTAAATTTTTTTAATTTCTTTGTAACCAAAAATTAAATTTTAACGAATTAGTTTATGTAGCGATTAAATTTAAATCGTTATCAATTATAAAATTAAATTTTAAAACTATGTCAAATTCTAAAAAACTTGCTAAGGCTGCTCTAGCTGGGCTTTTTGCTGCTAGCATTTTAACTGCTAACTCTTCTTTTGCTGCTGATCATGCAAAATCATCATGTCATGGCAAAGATAAAGCATCAGCTGAAAAAGCTAATTGCAAAACTGCTGATGGCAAAGAAAAACACGCTTGTAAAGGCAAAAATTCTTGCAAAGGACAAGGTGGCGACGGAAAAAACGCTTGTAAAGGAAAAGGTTCTTGCCGCACTAGCAACGAATAATTTTATTTGCTAACAAGAGGTGAAAATTTTTGCCTCTTGTTAATTTTTTTTATGAAAGATAAAACAATTTTCCCACAGGCTGGCTTTGGATTGGGGCTTAGGTCGAAGCATTACGAATATATTTTTGCAACTAAACCAAAAGTTGACTGGTTTGAAATTATTTCAGAAAACTTTATGGAAAGTGGTGGCAGGCCAAAATCTAATCTTGCCAAAATTAAAGAGCTTTATCCAATCGTGATGCACGGCGTTTCTATGTCGATTGGCACTGTTGATCCGCTGAATTCTGAATATCTAAAAAAACTTAAAAAATTAATAAAATGGGTTAAACCGCTGTGGATTTCTGACCATCTTTGCTGGACTGGCGTTGCCCATAAAACCACTCACGATCTTTTACCTTTGCCCTACAACCACAATGCTTTAAAGCATGTCGTAAAAAGAATAAAAGAAGTGCAAGATTATTTGGAAATGCCTTTAGCACTGGAAAATCCTTCAACTTATTTAGAATTTAAAAATTCTGACATTTCTGAAGCAGAATTTATTGCAAGAATGGTTGAGGAATCAGGATGCAATTTGCTGCTTGATGTAAATAATGTTTATGTCACTTGCTATAATCACCGCCTTGATCCAAAGAAATATCTCGATTCTTTGCCACTAGAAAAAGTGATTCAAATTCATCTTTCTGGCCACAGCAACAAAGGCAATCACATTATAGACACACATGATGATCACGTGATTGATGAGGTGTGGAATTTATATAAATATGTGGTTAATAAAGCTGGCAGAACGCCAAACACCATGATTGAATGGGATGACAATATTCCTGAATTTAGCGAGCTTTTTGCTGAATTAAACAAAGCAAAAGATACAGCGCGTGATGCTAAAAATTATATTTTACCACAAATTTCCATTCAAAAACCACAAGAAAAAATTAGCAAAAAAACATCGCTAGAATCTTTGCAGATCTTGATGCAAGATGCCATCATGTTGGGGCAAAATTTTGATAGTAAAGTTGAAAATTGGATTTTAGATAAAACAGATTTTTCTGCCAAACAACAGCTAAATGTTTATGTTAACGCTTATCGCTGGCGCTTAAATGATGTGGTGTCTGAAGATTATGAAGTTTTAAAAAATTATTTAGGCGAAAAAAAATTTAACAATTTGATTTGGAATTTTGTCAATGAAGAAAAGCCCGACCATTTTAACATTGCCAAATATCAATTAAAATTACAGAATTTTTTAGAAAAAAATATCCTGACGACATTTTTGCTCATGAATTATGCAAACTAGAAACTGTAATAGCAGCAATGCATGAACATGAAGAAACCGAAGTTTTAACTAAAGAACATCTAAAAAACATCACAGCAGAAAAATTGTTAGAAATAAAATTATATCCGCGCAAAGCCTTGAAATTGCTTGAGTTTGAATATTTGACGAATAAATATTATCAGCAAGTTATGGATGAAAAAAAGCCACAGCAAAAAAAACAAAAAAGTTATTTGGCTGTGTTTCGCCATGAAAATTCAACGTGGCGCATGGATTTAGAAAAAGAAGAATTTCAATTACTGAAAAAATTATTTACCAAAATGAAAATTGGCGAAGCTTTAGCAAATGATCAAAAAACGTCACCTGCTTTAGTTAAACAATGGTTTTCAAAATGGATTAACAACGGGCTGCTTGCGGCTCATAATTATTAAAAAAATATATGCATATACCAAAACATAAATCTATTGATAGTTTTTACTTCGCCTTTTTGGTAAAAATTTACTCGAGAAATAACGCTGTATCGCCTGATACAGCTTATATTTCTTGTCGTAATTTTTCCTCAAAAATTCTTTGTAAAAACTATCAATAGATTTATGTTTTGGTATATACTTAAATTTCTCATCATTTGCCCAAAAAAAATCGCTTCTCATTTTGAATGGGCCGGCCCTCTTATAGCGCGCATCATAGTTGGCTATGTTTTTATGTTAACTGGCCTTGCAAAACTACAAAATCTTGACGCTATCATTGAAAATTTTGAATATTGGCAAATTCCATTTCCACATTTTACCACACCTTTCGTTGCAGGATGGGAGTGTTTTGGAGGGCTATTCTTAATGTTAGGATTTCTAACCAGAATCTGCGGCGGCGCCCTTTCTGTTGTGATGATTGTTGCAATAATCTCTGCTAAATTTATGGAAATTGACTCACTAGAAACTTTACTTGGATTTGAAGAAGCAATTTACATCGCCGTCTTTGCCTGGCTTGCCATCTGCGGCGCAGGGAAAGTTTCTGTTGATTATTTGATAGAAAGGAAGTTTACAAACTAACCAGAAATTTTTTTTATTTAACAAACTCCAATATACCATGCGCCGCTGCAACGGCTGTGCTGAAGCATGCTTGCAAAAGATAGCCGCCAGTTGGGGCTTCCCAGTTTAGCATTTCGCCGGCGGCGAAAACTTTGGGTTTAGATTTCAGCATAAAATTTTCGTTGAGAGATTCTTGGCAGATTCCTCCGGCGCTTGAAATTGCACGGTTGATGCTGGTAGTTGCATCTAAAATAACTGGTAAGTTTTTAAGATATTTAGCCAAAGCATCTGGTGCAGCTTCTTTTAATTTATCTGGCGAAATTAATTCATGAAGCAAAACGCTTGCAACTTTAGAAAATCCTGCTTTACGCAGCTGATTGCTAAGAGATTTTTTGCCGCGAATTTGTAATTTTTTCGCTAATTCTTCAACCGTCATTTCTGGACGCAAATCTATGTATAAAGTTGCCCTGCCCTCATTTTTGATGGTGTCGCGCAAATGTGAAGATAATGCATAAACAGCGTTTCCTTCAACTCCTTGTTTTGTTATAATCATTTCTCCTTTATGAGAAAAATTTTTATGTCGAATCGCAACAGATTTTAAAGGAGTTCCGTGAAAATTATTGACCAAATAATCTGACCATTTACTTACAAAACCACAATTTGACGGACGTAATTCAGCAATTTTTACGCCCTGTTTTAAAAGCACTTGAACCCAAGACCCATCTGAACCCAAATGAGGCCAAGAAGCTCCGCCAAGCGCCAATAAAGTTGCATCTGCTTTTACTTTTATTATCTGTTTTTCTGAATTAAGAAATATTAATTCTTCACCATCAAATCCTTGCCAAAAATGGCGCATAAAAAAACGCACCCCAAGACCATCAAGCCTTCTAAGCCAAGCGCGAAGCAGAGGAGACGCCTTCATGCTTTTTGGAAAAACTCGACCACTGCTGCCAACAAAAGTTTCTTCTCCTAAACCTTCACACCATTTTATTAATTTTTGTGGATCAAAAAATTTAATATGCGGAAAAAGCCATTCTGATGCTTCGAAATAACGCGTCAGAAATTTTTCCAAACTCTCACTATGCGTCAAATTCAACCCCCCTCTTCCCGCCATCATAAATTTACGCCCAACACTTGGCATTGCATCATATATAAAAACTTTATGCCCCGCAGAAGCAATAACCTCCGCCGCCATCAACCCACTCGGCCCACCTCCGATAATTACAATATTTTTAACCATAGTTTTTAATTATCTTTTAGAAAAATTTAATTTAAGAATAAAAGACCTAAAAAGCATTATGATTTTTCCAATTAACTTCCGCTTTAATCTAATATATTTCCGCTCTTGCGCCAAAATTAGAATTCGTCTCATCAGCAATTGAAAGCATCGCAAAGCCGCTGTTTTTTAGTTTGGTGATTAGTTTTTGCTCAATTTGGCGGGCTTGGCTTTTGCCAGATTTGATGCTGGTGTAGAAAAATTCGCATTTTCCTTTGTTTCTGTGAGATATGACGCGGTGTAAAAAATTATCCGTTTCACCGGCATAATAAAAATTATTTGCGGTTTTTAAAACATAAACGATGCTGTGGCCAATGTCGTTTAAAGGCGGAGTTTCATTTTCTTTTAGGTTTTTTATTTGCGAAATTTCAGTTTCCGCTATTGCAGCTAAAATTGATTTTATGTGATCAGTTGAATTTTTGCCGTTTAATTTCAAAAAAGATTCCACCAAATTATTTTCTTTAGCGCCCCCCACACCCACAGCATCTAAGCTTTCATAGCATTGCTCAATTTCTTTTGCTCGCGCAATTATTTTTTCATCAACGCCAATTTTTTCCGCAGTATAAAAAGCCGAAGAGTTTAAATCAAAGCCTTCAACAACATGATAAGTTGGAATATCGCCGTCACACTTCATTTTAATCAACCTAACATTTTGCAAATTCACTGCTTTATTCGCAAAAATTTCATGCCAGTGTGTAGCAAAAATTGAGCGAATATTTTTTTCTGCCAAATGCTCTAAAACACTTGCAGCAATTGCATGCCCAGCTTTTGACTCTGTGCCCTTCCCCAGTTCATCAATCAACAAAAAACTTTTTTTTGTAGCATCACGAAGTGCCACTTTTATGTCAGTCATTTCAACTGCAAAAGCAGAAAGACCAGCTTCTGGATCGTCACTGGCGCCAGTTCTGACATACCAGCCATCAATTGCTTGGCTGATAGAAAGTTTTTTTGCTGGAAACATAAAACCACAAGAACCAATCAGTGTTGCTGCAGCAAGCGACCTGATCAGCGTTGATTTTCCCGACATGTTATGTCCAGTAAGCAAACAAGTGCCGTTAAAATTAATGGAATTTGTAACTGCTTCAGACGACTTCATCCAGTAGGGAAAAAAGTCGGTGATTGCAATTGATGAATTGCCGTTTGGTTGTTCGTCATACTTCGACAAGCTCAGTATGACTGGCTTAGCTTCAACACAACCCATACCTTGTTTTTCCTTGGCATCATATCCCTTGGTGTCATACTGAGCCTGTCGAAGCATGACCTGCTCGGACTCTTCACAACATGCTTCGACAAGCTCAGCATGACCGCTAGTGTTTTCATGACCGATGCCTTCATCACCACCATTAAAAAAATTCAGCGTCCAACTTTTCACCTGGCATTCTTTGATATGCAAATAAAAAGTTTTGAGCAAATTAGAAAAAGTCGCAAGATGAATAATCGGCAAACAATAAGGCGAAAGCTCTTTTGCAGCTTGTTTCAAAATTTGTCTAATCGCTTCATGAGTTTTTATCGCAATATTTTTATATTCCGCCAAAACTTCCTCAACTTCCTTTACAGTCCAGCGATCTTTAACTTCTTTGCCATAACGATCAATTGGACGAATCAACTTAAACTCTTCCACCGCTTTAGCCCCAACGCTTCCCAGCATCCAAATTGCATTATTATGAATATCGTAAGAAAGCGCGATTCGCTTAGATTTTTCCACCGTTTGAATTATTGGAATCAACTTTGTCGTTAAAATTTCTTCATATTTTTTTGCCAATTTTTCAGATTTTTCATATAAATCAGCGATTTCTTTGCTTGAAGTTTTGGCAATTCGCCCACGAAATTCTTCTTCAATGCGCTCAAATAAAGTTGCGGGAATCAGCTCGCTGCTTGGAACGTAAGGCGAATCTTCTTCCTTTGGCAAAATATCCGCTAAAATAGCGATTATTTTTTTCGCCGTATTTTGTAAAATTTTTTCTTCTGATTTGATCGAAGAAATATAAGAGACAATTTCTAAACTATTTGCGATAAAATTTTGCGAAAAATTTTTCTGACAATTTAAAAAAATTTCTGCCAAACAAAATAAATCTTTCAAAATTTCTGGATGCGCCTCACTTTTATTCAAAGTTTTAATATATCTAACCGGATTTGACACAATCAAAATCGGCAAATTTTTATTCTCAGCCAACAGCTCTAAAATCGCCTGTCTCAGGCTATCCGCATATTTCTTCGGCGGCGGATTAAGCAAAATATTGCGCACAATATATTTACAAGTTGCAGGGCTTCCTTTCGGCAACATCAAAGCCACTAAATCAGGAATTCCTTTTTTTGGCAAAATGCCAATTTGCTCTGCAGTTTGCTGATAAAGCGGATAAGGACAATCAAGGGTTTGCAAATTTTCAACTGTTGTAAAAGGAACATTTGCATCCAAACCCAAATCAATTTTTATCAACTCTTCCACGCGCGTGGCAAAAGCTTTTGAAGAATATCCACTAATTTTTACTAAATTCTGAAATTTCAAATTTGCGGCATCACACAAAGTTTTAGAAATTTTGTCATGAACAAAAATTCGATTCATGCGCCCGCTATATTTATTAAGCCTGATGGTTGCTGCCTCTTCAGTTAATCCTTCCAAAATCAAAACCGTTCGCAAATCAGGATTAATTTCAAGCAACTTAACTCCCTTGATGCTTGTTGCAATTCCAAATTCTGGAGGCGCTTCTGGAAAGCAAATGTTGGCCTTGTGGCTCATCGCCAAACCATAAGTGTAAGTGGGCGATGACGGAGTTATAATTTCAGAAATAAATCTAACTTTGCGACCTTTTTTGTGAATGTCATCGGCTTGTTCACACACCACAACCGAAAATCCCGCTTCGGTTAAATCATTTAAAACCGCTTGAATGTTAGCAATTGGCATCCCCGCTCTTGGCCCTTTTCTGCCCATGCGATTGATGCCACAATGTTCCACTAAAAAAATCGAATCAACACCCCAAGTTTCATAAAATTCACCAATTTGAATCAAAACAATTTTTTGCGGATGAATTTTTTTAACGCGAAAAAGAAAATCAATGTTAGAATCCGAATCACCATAATTATGCTTAAAACCCTTCCAAAAAGGCTTTGCAGCATCTCCAATTCCAAGCGGCATGCTCGCGTCAAGATCTTGCATCATCCTTGTTGCAACTGGATGAGCAATAGTTTCAAATCGTGAATTCCAAAATGGTGATTGGATGAATAAATCATACGGAAGAGATTTTTTCACCATTAATATAAATAAAGAGCGGATTTGCTTCTAGCTGTCGATTTATTTCAGTGGGAAATGAGTGAATTGCGAGAGGGAAAATTAAAATATTTTTACTGTGATTGTCAATTGAAAGTCTAAAATTTATTTAGTAATCATCGCATGCTTCACAAAAAAGTGAAACATGCGACCGTAAATTAAAACAAATTTGTTTAAAACGATTTATTTTCTGCCTCGTTGGTTAGGCACAACTTTAGAAACGTCAGGCGCTTTAGGATCAGCAGCGGGGGAAACTTTAGCTCCTTCATTGTCTAACTCAGCGCCCGCACTAGCACCTCCTACAGCACCAGTAACAACAGCACTTTCATAAAAAAAAGAAGAAGCTGGAGGAGCGGAAGGAACAGCTGCACTTGCAGTTGCACCTCCGCCAGCACCACCTCCAGATTGTTTGGCGACAAACTGAGCTCTTCTTCCAATTCCCGTCCTGTCGCCAGCAGGAGCAACAATACCAGCACCTCTGCCTAATTCCTCATAACCAACAAGAGGAGGAGCGGAAGGAACAGCAGAGGAAGGAGCGGGAGTAACAGCGGCAGCACCAGCACTCGCACCTCCACCTCCTTTCTCATGACTATCAAAAGGATCCCATCCAGCAGCACTTCTATCAAAAAAAGAATAATCTGTAAGGGCTGAAGGAACAACTGCACTTGCACCTCTGCCTAATTCCTCATAACCAACAAAAGGAGGAGCGGAAGGAACAGCAGAGGAAGGAGCGGGAGGAACAGCGGCAGCGGCAGCACCAGCACTCACACCTCCACCTCCGCCTCCTTTCCCATGACTACCAAAAGGATCCCATCTAGCAGCACTTCCTTCAAAAAAAGGAGGAGCGGAAGGAACAGCAGAGGAAGGAGCGGGAGGAACAGCGGCAGCACTCGCACCTCCACCTCCGCCAGCACCAACACCTCCACCACGAGCTTTAGCAGCCCTAAGCGATTCTAACCATTCTTCTAAACTATGACCACTTTCACTAACAATACCTTTTTGCCATTTTTGGGAAAGCAATCTAACAGATTGTTCTATCATAGCGAAAGGACTTATAAGATAAGATCTGCCTTTTTTTGCAGGATCTTCTCCTTCTATTATTTTTTTAATCTCATCTTCCCTCTCATCATCCATTCTATATTCATTCAATACTTTAGCAATTTGTGCTATATCTTTACCCCAAATTTTCTCTATTTTATTATCAGACTTCATTTCAAAAAAAATCTGCAATATTTCCATTATTTGACTTGTAGTTAGCACATTACTTCCAAAGAGTGGTATTCTTTTTTTAAGTTTTATCCCTTCACCCGTTCCCAACAACTCATTTGTGCAAAGCCGCTCACCTTCTGAATGACCCATAAATAAACACCAAGTAGCCCCAGCAGAGTTCCCATCTCTATAAAGAGCCCTGGCAAAATCAAAATATTTCATTTCTTTAATATTTTGACTCATAACCCATAAATAATTTCCTCTATAACTATCCAAAATATTCCATTTTGGATGAACTCCTTCATTGCGATCACTATTTCTTATAAATTCAACAATTTTACTTGTTACTAGTTTAGAAGATTCTTCAAAATAGCGCTCCCTGTCTTCATATTCTGGAAAACCGAATACTGTTCTTCCATGATCATCGACTATTTGTCCATCCAAATAAATAAAAACAATGTGTTTTGCTTGTTTATTTCCTTCTTCAGCAGACTGCTTAAAATATTTATATGCTTTTCTTAGATCTTTTTCAACCCCTTCACATCCTATAAAGTAATAAAAACCAATAATAAAATTAGCTTCTCCAAGCAAACTATTAAATTCATCATTCATCTTAGATCTCTTAAATTTCTTAAATGAATTTACGACCTCTTCAAAATTTAATAATGCATTTTTATGATCTTTCATTCCATGATATGCAAAACCAAGAAATAACTTTGCAACCTTACTATCAACAGCTTTTGCAACCCTATTAAGTAAGGTGATCGCACGACCATATTCCCGATTAGCATTAAAAATCGCACCCATAAGAATCTGTGCATCCCGAGCGCCACCTCGCGCAGCTTCTAAAATGAAATCTAATCTGCCTTGACATATACCGAGTCTATAAAGTGCATTTTGTCCAGTGCCCGTCTCGAAGGAGCTTTTCTGAACATCAAAAAAATATCTTTCTGCTTCACTTCTATACCGAGCAGAGTCTTTTCCCAAAAGGCTAATCATATCATAACAAACACCTAATATAAACTTCACTTTCTCACTTTTTTCTATCTCAAATGCTTTGTTCAAAGGTTTAACAGCCCTTTCAAGCCATTGCTCAGTATCTTTATTGAAAATCCCGTCAAGGTAAAACGATTCTAATACACCACGTATCAAAAATAACTGTGCATTAGTTTTAAAATGATTCTTCGTAGAAGAACCATCCATTAAAGTAGAACTTCCAAAAAAATAATTTGATTCATCATTCACATAACTCCGTAGTTCGTCTAATGCTACATAGTCTAATAATAGAGAAGAAAGTTCCTCATCAATTTCTTTTACGAAAAATGGATAATTAAACAAATAAAAAATCATGGAAATAGCATAATCCTCTGGGTTATTATATCTGCGTCCAAGAGGGGTCATAGCAATTTTTCCTTTAACACTTTCAAGAATTTCTGGTTGAGGAAACGATCTTAGTAAATCTCTGTACCATTTTTTTTGATAAGCTTCTTCTTCTGATATCTTATCTGTTGCAAATGTAAGTGCTGGAAATTTAAAGGGTTCAACAGTTGCGCTAGGTCTTGTCATATTTGTTTTTATTAAATTAAAAAAAATCTTTTCATTCTTTAAAAAAGCTGATACTTAAATAATATAATGCTTTTGCAAGAAATTTAATTCACTATGGATCAATTCAAATCATGATTTAACCAAAATAAACCTTATAAAACAAGGTTTATTTTATCCTCAAAACTTACGGAAACAAGACCAAAACTACCGTCATCAAGCCAACCCCCAAAGCAAATTCCACTGGATGAAATGAAGATTTTTCCTGTAATTCAGCAGTGTTGCTTGCAGAAGCTTCTTGTGTCTTTGGCTCAACATTGCGATTTTTTTTCTTAAAATCAAAATTGTGATAACCAATAATAACAGCATCTCCCAAAACATCCGCCGCCAAGCAAACGCCAACTGAAAAATGCAGACCAGCTTTACAAACCCCAGCAAGAACAATGTCCCAGCCAATCATATATCCAGCTTCTTTCGCCAGCTTTTTCTTATCAAGTTTTTTAGTTTCTTTAACTGTCTTTTCTGTTTTTTCCTGAGAAACTTTTTTCATCTCAGATGATTTTGAAGCGCAAGAAGAATTAATCACCAGAACCAATATAATAAGTAATTTCCACATATTTATAAATTTTTGTTTAATCAAATAAAAAAGGGGTCAGACCCCTTTTCCCGTTATGGGACAAAGTCTCGATGCTGGGCCCAGTTGCGGGACGGAGTCTCCTGACTCCGTCCCCACGTTCATGTCCAATATTAAACAAGCAACTGAACAGTCCGTTGAAATCAAAAACTTTAACCAACACCAAAGGTAGCCCCTTTACTTCTAAACAAAAATTCGCGGCGGCTCTTTATTTAAAGCTGATTGATTGGAAAAATAAGAAGGATCATTAAAAACAGCAATCCGCAGGTCAACTTTAGCAAAATTTATCTGACCATCCAAAAAAGCAAAATCAAAATGATGATGGTGATGACAAAAATCACAGTCAATCTGCTGCTTGTCATGATCACCATCAAAACCCACGGACGTATCAAATGCCACAGCATCTAACTTCAACACCTCAAAACTATCGCGACAATCCTCAAAATAAGATTTCGTAAAAACCGCCAAGACAACCACCACAAAAAGCGTTATACGAAATAAATAATTTTTCATTTAATAATCAAAAGCATTTTAAAAAAACATAATCTCTCACCATTAAAACAGGTCTTCATATTAAATTACAAAGACCTTAATTATAAAGAATGTCATCCTTGAAAGCCTTGACTTTCGAGGATCTCTTTATGCTACAACTGTTTCATAATGAAACAGTCATTCCTCTTTAGCAAATCATTCCTAAAAAATAAGGTAAATGAATTCGCCATAAGCTAGTCTTTCTTGCCTTCCCGCCACACAGATCCATTATTTATCACATACATCACAATACAAATGTTTAAACAAAAAGGCTATTTCATATTTATTTTAGCTACTGTTTTTTTGGGAATTATATCAACATTAGTTTTGCTTTTTTTTATCTTAAAAAGCAACAAAGAATCAAACATCGAGCTATCCAGAAAAGAAGCAATTAATATCGAAAAAACCATTTCTGAATCATTTGGATATTGCAACAAAATAAACAGCTATATGGGCAGGCAGATTGCACAGCACGGCAATCGTGACTTACAATTTATCTTAAAAATATTTCGTCAAGCAGATAAAACCGAAAATAAAAACTCACAATTGCTTTCGTGGTCTTCCTTTGATTTTGTAGCACCGGATAACTTACAATTAGTTAATAGTAAAGTTGGCATCAGAAAAGATCCACCCGACATGTCAAAAAGACAATATTCAAGTCGCTCAAGAGAAAAACCTTGGACTTTGCAAGTTTCGTTTCCAGTTTTTGGCAATCCTAGTGCTTCATGGGTTATTCCCGCTGGCACTGGAATCACCGATGATACAGGAAAATATTTGGGCGCAATTATTGTAGGCTTTAACATTGCTGAGTTAACCTCTTTAGTTGAGCATCGATTAATCAGCCAAAGCAGTTTTGTGGTTTTGGACGAAGATTTAAATATAATAATTCAGTCAAAAGATGCTGAAACCAACAATCAGATATACCGCAAAAAGTTGGACAAATTTTATTTTGAAGAAAAGTCTGGAGTAATTTCTAAAGATTTTAATATCGGCAAAGTTAAATATTTTTATTACCAAAAATTTGATGATTATCCTTACATCGTTTTAACTGGCTTTAATCAAGCTCTTCTTGCAAAAGAATTTAATCATTCCGTGTTACCAATAATAGGAGGATCAATATTCATCACAGCTTTCTTTTTGATGATCTTATATTTATTTAAAGCAAGAATTATATTTTTAATCCACAAAGAAAAACTTCTGGAAAAATCGCTGTGGAATAAAAGAAATACTATAAATTTAAAAACTAAGTTGATTCAAGCTACCAGCCACGACCTAAAAAACTATATTTTCGGAATCTCTGGTCTGTCGAAATTGATTATCCAAGATAAAACCAAGTCAGAAATTGAAGCAAATGAAGATTTAAAAATGGTGGAAGAGCTTCATCATCAATCGGAAGAATTGATGGGGTTTGTTGAGGATTTGCTTGATACCAATCAAAATGAAGAAGGGGAATTTAATTTAGGAAAAATGCAAATTTGCGACATCATCAATCTGATTAGAAGAATGGTGATTTTAAATAAAAATTTTGCCTTGGAAAACCGCATCAATCTTGAGCTTGATAATAAAACCAAATTCAAAACAGTAAATGTTGAATGCGACGTGCGCCGCTTGAAGCAGGTTCTTAACAACATCATCAACAACGCTATAAAATATAGTAATCAAAATAATGTGGTGATTTTGCAGATCACTTTACAAAATCAAGGAAAAGAAGTTTGCATTAGCACCATCGACCAAGGAATTGGCATGAGTGAAAAAGAAGTTGTGATGGCATTAAATGGTGATGGTGAAAAAATTAGCAAAAGTGGCTTGAGCAAAGCATTTGATTCTCATGGCCTTGGAATACCAATTATTAAAAAATTAATTGAACTACATAAAGGACGCTTAGAAATTAACTCAAGCAAAGGCTGTGGAACGGAAGTGAAAATTTATCTTAACGTTTGCAGCAACAAAGACGAAGATGAAAGAATCTGCAAAGCCAACAGCATTTATGATAAATTCAAAGATAAAGCAGCGCTGATTGCAGAAGATAACAACATCAACAACAAAGTTATCACCTTTTTGCTGCGCAAAATGGGCTTTCGCGTGAAGCATGTGGAAAATGGTGAGGAAATTTTAGAACAGCTCGAAAAACAGCATTTTGACTTGATCTTGCTTGATATAAACATGCCAAAATTAGGCGGATTTGAAACTGCAAAAATCATTAGAGAAGGAAAAATTTTTAAGCGCTTTAAAAATTATAACATTCCAATTATTGCCATCAGCACCGAGAAACAAGAATTATCTAACCTCAAACTTCATGGCATCAACATGCTTCTGGGCAAACCATTTTCAGAAAAAGAGCTGCTAGACTTTGTTATGGGCTGTATGAAACTTTAAACATCATGAAAAACTCACTGCCAATAAAATCAAAAGCGCATGAAGCGCGCATTAAAGAAATTGCCGAAATTATCGCTAAAACAGCTAAGGATAAAATTGCTTTTATAATTTTATTTGGTTCTTTTGCCCGCGGTTCTTGGGTTCGCTATCGATATTCTGAAGGCAATGCAATTTATGAACATGCTTCTGATTATGATTTTTTAATCATTACAAAACACAACCGACAATTAAGCAGCAATGCTAATTTTGATCTTGAGAGAAAAATTAAAAGAAAAATTGATGATTCAACCTCAGTTAGAGAAATACATCGCAGCCATCTCATCATTGAATCAATCAGCAACGTAAATAGCGAACTTGAAAAATCCCAATTTTTTTTCTCTGATATAAAAAAAGAAGGGATAATTCTTTTTGACTCTGGTGAATTTAAATTGTCAAATTCAAAAGATCTTGATTTAGATCAAAGAAATAAGATTATTAAAATAAATTATGATCATTGGTTTGAAAGCGCTGCTGGATTTTTAGTTGATTATAAAAGTGCTTTTGCAAGAAATGATTATAAAAAAGCTGCATTTTATTTACATCAAGCAACTGAAAGTTTATATAGCTGCACTCTTCTTACTCTAGGCGGATACAAACCAAAATCACACGATCTTGAAGAATTGAATCAACTTTGTGCTTTTTATTCTCCTGATTTTTTGACAATTTTTCCACGAGCTAATAAAAAGCAAAAAGAATGTTTTAAAATATTACAACAGTCTTACATAGAAGCTCGTTACAGCAAAAGCTTTAATATTACTAAAGGACAATTAGAATATTTATTTGCAAGAATAGAAAAATTACAGAATCTGGTTGCGGCAATTTGTAAAAAAGATTTTTAATAAAAATTATGACCCACAAAAAAGAAATAAAAAACTCACTTCCAGAATTTGTCACTTTGATGGCGCTTTATGTGGCGCTGATGGCGATGTCAATTGACATGATTTTGCCGGCACTTTCAATGATTGGAAAAGAATTTAATGTCGCAAATGAAAACGAAACTCAATATATAATCGGATTTCTTTTTCTTGGTTTCACCTTCGGACAAATTCTTTACGGACCACTTGCCGACAGCTTTGGGCGCAAACCAACTGTTTATTTTGGGTTGATCTTTTTTATCTTCGGAGACATCTTAAGCATCAATTCACATGATTTCCGCACCATGCTTTTGGGCCGCTTCCTGCAAGGCTTTGGCGCAGCATCCCCTAGAATCATCAGCATCGCCATCATCCGCGACCTCTACAAAGGAGCCGACATGGCAAGAATTATGTCATTCATCATGACAATATTCATCATTATTCCAGTCATCGCCCCAAGCATCGGGCAAGCAATCTTATTCATCGCCAGCTGGCGCGTGATGTTTTTTATATTTTTAACTGCCGCTTTAATTGTTGCGCTGTGGACTCACTTCCGACTACCAGAAACCCTGAAACCACAAGATGTCAGACCATTTAAACTTAAAGCAATCTTATCTGATTTCGCAAAAGTTTTTGCCAACAAAATCACACTTGGCTATGCCATTTGTGCTGGTCTGTCTTTTTCCGCACTGATTGGCTATCTTACTTCTTCAAGGCAAATTTTTCAGGATTATTTTGCCGTCGGTGAATTATTCCCCATTTATTTTGGCATCTCAGCTCTTTCAATTGGCGCTGCCTCAATTGTAAATTCTGCGATTGTCAAACGCTATGGCATGAAAATAATCTGCAATTACGCACTTATCACTATGATTGCAATGTCAGCTTTGTTTTTATTAATCTCAAGCCTTCAGCCAACAATTGCAATTTGGCAATTCATGCTTTTTGCAATAATCACATTTTTTTGCTTTGGAATGTTATATGGAAATTTAAATGCTCTAGCAATGGAACCAATGGGACACATTGCTGGCGTTGCTTCTGCAGTGATCGGCTTTTTATCTTCCGGAATTTCTGCAGTGATTGGAACTGTAATCGGACAATCCTACAACAACAGCCTTAGCCCTATATTTCTAGGCTTCCTGCTGCTTACAACCATTTCCTTCGTGATACAAAAAAAACTAAATAAACTATAAACACATGAAAAACCACACCTTAGTTAAATCACAACTCGATCAAAATAAAACTGGCTGGATGAAATCTTTTTTAGATGGATTTTCACAAGATGAAAATGGCGATCCAATTCCTTGGATGAGCTATCCAGCAATTGAATTTTTAGAAAAAAATTTAACACAAAATCACGAAATTTTTGAATTTGGCGCTGGCGCATCCACCTTATTTTTTGCCAAAAAAGTTAAAAGCGTGACCACTCTTGAAACCAACAAAAGATGGTTTAATTACGTAAAAGACTTACTTAAAGAAGAAAAAAAAGTTCAACTTTTTTTAATGGAAGACGGCCTCAAAAACCCACAATACGAAGCCTTCCCACAGCAACTAAACAAAAAATTTGACTTTATTATAATTGATTCACTAAAAAGATTTGAATGCGTTAAAAATTCAATCAATGCCTTAAAACCCGATGGCAAGCTGATTCTTGATGATTCTGAAAGAAAAAACTACAAAAAAATCTTCGATTTTTTACAACAAGAAAATTTCCTAAAACAAGATTTCATCGGCATCGCACCCGGACAGTTGAGACTAAAAAACACTACGATTTTTTGGCATATACCAAAGTAAGAATCTATTGATAGTTTTTACTTCGCCATTTTGGTAAAAATTCTGGCATAATTAAAAAAGTGGGTGATTTTTTTAATTATGCCTTATTCCTTATACCGAGCTTTTTCTGATATCCTGTTAATAAAACATTGCGTTAGTTAATGCACTATCCCATTTCTCTCAACAACACCAACACCTTCCATCGGGTTTATAATAGTGCCAGCTATTTCTCCTTCCATCACAGAAGAACTTCCAGCTCCTGCTCCGCTTTTCCTTTCAATTACTGCTCTTTCAACTAGTCTTGTAATATTGATATTACCTAAACACTTAGAAAACTCTAAAATGCTTATACGTTCAAAACCGTTCTCTTTCATTGCTGGATCTGGATATGGTGTTTTTAAATCGACTCCAGAACATTGAAGTAAAATATCCACTATTTCTTCACAACCATTACAAACAGCAATGAAAAGAGCTGTTTCCATTACAGAACTTTTACTATCAACATTTATACCAAGTTTAATAAGAAATGAGACCAGCTTTATATTTTTGGTTCTAACTGCAAGATGTAGCAAAGTTTCCTCTGCTGCAAATAGAGTATTAACAAGGCTGGTATCCATCATCAGCATCCTTTTTAAGGCTCTATTGTTACCTTCTTTAAGAAGCTCTGTAATATTATCTTGTCGTAAATATTCAGGTTTAGTCATCCACTTTTTTTCCCGTTGAACGGCAATTTGGTCTATAACACTTTTTTCAAATCCATCCAATTTTGATCTATCTAGATATTGGGAAACATCTAAACCACGATCATCTATTGCAGAAATATCAAATTGTGGCAAAGAAGCGAAACAATCAAATATCTTTTTACACATATCTTTTTTGTTATGTCCTAAAAGATTTTCAAATGCCATATGCACTGCAGTGCGTCCTAAACTATCTTTAGCGTTAATGTCAGCACCCGCCATAGCAAGTCTTTTTATATATTTAAGTATTCCACGATTACCAGACTGAATATATCCTTCGACCAAATAATGGATTGCGCTTAATCCATAGACATCTTTCTTACTCAATTCTTCTTTATTTAAAGCTTTTCTTTCTTCTAAAAAAATATCTAACAATAATTCTTCTTTATTTAAAGCTTTTCTTTCTTCTAACAAAATATCTAACAATTTGGTATCATATTTTATACAAGCCAAAATCAAAATATTTCTTCCATCTAGATCTTCTTGATCACTTAAATTGCCTAAAGATTTTGATTTAATCTTTTTTCCGAATTCTGTTTTCTTTTCTGGAATCACACAATCACTAACTCTCGAAGACGAGCGCAAGACATTGCCTATAATACAAAATCTACGAAGCTCCGATTCTTCATATCTTTTTTTACACTCTTCCTCCAACATAGTACTACTTTCTAATGAGGCTTTTAACATATTTCTTATTTTTTGATAAGTTGCTCGATTAGTAACCGCGCCTTCAACTTCTTTTGCACTAATCTCTATTGCATCGAGTGCTCTATCACCTGTTCTGGATGGGCTAGTCTTTAAAAGAATAAATTCCTTAATATTTCTATATGAGTTCCAGAATCCAGAATTTTGTGAATCTGGAAAAGGTTCCAAAGAAAGCAAATATTTTATAACTTTATCATATCCACATTTTACTGCTTTATGAAGCACTGTTAGTCCACTAGAACTTTTATCCCATATATTTGCTCCGCAGGATTCAACTAACAATTTTATACATAACAGAAAGTTATCCTGATTGTTCTTTATACTACCTCCAGCGATAAGACTCATTAAAGAATCTGTTGATTCTATTTTGCAATTATAAATTCTTCTGCCTATTCCATATTCGATACAAAACTTTAAAGCTTCTGGATCCTCATTTATTACACAAATCTGCAAAAAATTTCGACCCTCATAATCCCTTGCATGTGGATCTTTCTTCAACAAAGACAAAAAACTACCGTCTATCATTCCTCTGTCATATAAACGACTAATTATAGGTTGTGCTGCATTAATAATAATTTGGTTTTTAATCATCATAGAAATATCATGATTATTACAATCAAAAGCAGCTTTACCATGTTTGTTTCTTAATTCTAATTGACATTCTGGCTGCGCAATCAAATATGTAACTATATCTTCTGCTTCTGCCCTAGCGGCAAGCATCAAAATTGAATCACCCGAACCGTTCTGATAATTAATGCTAATAGAATTTTCAGCTAGAAATTTCTGCAAACCAATAAAATCATTCGACAGGATCAATTGTTTTATATTTTGATTATAGGAAACATTTCCTTTTGGTGATTGTATATCTGCCCCTGCCCCCGCTCCTGCTCCTGCTACAGCTCCGACCTCTTCTATATCAAAAACACTATCAACATCATCAACAGAAAACTTAATTTCATCTTCAGCTGCATAATATTTCCGATCTTCTGGCGATTCTAGAATTCCAAGTTTATTTCTAATTAATTTTATAATGTTAATATTGCCATGGCATTTTTCTAATTCTAGGATGTTGAATCCTTGTAAATCTCGCATCATTAGACTAATTTCAGGATGCGTAAGCAAAAGCTTAATCATTGCTTCAGATCCATTTTGCACAGCAATATGCAAGGCAGTTTGACCTAAAAAATTTCTTGCATTAATATTGATACCAATTTTTAGTAATAATTTAGCCAAATCTAAATTTTTGATTTTAGCAGCAATATGTAATAGATTATCTCTATACAAATATTCCTCATTAATCGAATCAATTTTTACCAATGCAAATTTTATCAATTCTATATTATCAAATTCCCTAATATTTTGTAATAAAATTTTGCTTTCTCTTGAATAATGATATTGTTCCTCAGTACCATTAGTAATGCTAAATACTGTTTTACCGTCATGTATTCTTGATTCAACTTCCGATAAATTACAAAAGAACTTTTTTATTCTTGATTCCTTAGAAGGTTCATATTCTAAAATGAGATCTTTTGGACTATAATTACGACTATTTCTAGCATTAGCATCAACACCTGCTGAAATAATCATTTCTATGCACAAAATGAAATTATTTTCATTACGTAATGTATTTGAATCACTATAATAGAAATATATTGCATTATGAAGCAAATTATTGCCACAGTTATCTATAACATTTAATATCTCTATAATATTTGTTTGAGAAGCTTTTTTTAGATGAGTTTCTAACATACCTGGATCACACGATTCTAAAGCTCTTATAATATCATTTTTTAGAGATTCTGTACGTCTAGGAAGCCTCTGAAAAATTGGCATCAATCCAGAATCAACCTCTAATTCTAAGGAACTTTTTTCTGAAGTCTTTCTTAATAAATTTGATATATCACCACATAAGCCCTCGATCTCTTGATATTGTTCACTGTCCTTAATATGAACATGCAATTTAATCCATTTATCAAGTTTTCCTAAAGCAAAATCACCCAAAACATAAATCGGCGAATTAATTTTTATTTTATTATCAGAACCTAATTTCTCATAATCATATCTAATATCAAAACCATACTTGAACAATAATTTTATACATCTGACACGATTCAATTCTGAAACTTGAATTCTATAATTATCAGAAAAAGCAACATCCATTAGAGTTAGAATTTTTCTAGTTCCTGTGATTTTATTTTCAAATCTAACTATTTGATCATTAAGTTTTTCTCCACCAATTCCAATTTTAATACATTCTTCTAATAGCTTATAATATCCATTACTCAAGCATATCATTAGAATATTAAAACCATCTTCATTTTGTGCATGAGGATTTTTCTTTAATAACTCAAAATGTTCATCGCTAATACAACCAAGACTCTTTAGTTCGATTATGATAGGATATGCCGCTCTGCTAATAATTTTCTTTATAATCAAATTTGCGATATAATCATTTTCACAATCAAAGGCAGCCTTACCATATATATTCCTTAATTCCAAATTGCATTCTGGCCTAGAGATTAAATATCTAACAAGAATCTCAGCTTGTTTATTTGAATTATTAGCAGCTAGAATCAAAATTGAATTTCCTTTATCGTCTAAATGATTTATATCAAGGTTACTTGTTTCCAAAAATTGTATTAAACCTATAATATTAACTTCTGAGATAAATTGTTTTATTTTCTTATCAACGCACTTTGAAAGAAAATTTATCGTACTAATATTAGTAAACCATCTTGCATAATTAAAAATATTTAAAGCTTCCTCATCTCCTTTATTATATGAACTAACTTTAGGATTTGACATTACAATTATCTCAATTATCTCATTTAATCCATTTTGAACTGCAATATCTAGGGCAGACTCTTCTAAAACATTTCTATAACTAACATCAATACCTTTTTCTATAAGCAGACGAACTAAATCTATATCTTTTTTTCTAACCGCAAAATGCAATAATGTTTCCCCGCCTTCAAATATGTCCTCAAATAAAAACTGACATATCTTACTATCTTTACTGCAATCCAACAACAATTCTTGAAAATTAATATAATGAGCTTCTGTTTTTACCAATATTTTCAAGCATTCTATACTATTTGCTTTCACTGCATGATGAATAGCACTAAGTCCAAAATCATCCTGCTTATTTAAAATATCTATCTTATCTTTCTTTGATAGGATAGGAATCATTTTTTGCAAATAAAATTCTAATAGATCACTTCTACCATGCTTACAAAACCACATCAAAAAATTTATTCCTTCTGCATTTTCAATGATATAATGATAACGAGAATGCATTAAATTCTTATCCATAAATAATTGTAAGTCTTCTATGGAACCTTCTATCGGAATAGCAGAAACATAATCTGGCTCGTAAAACCATAGATTATTCTTAATTTTACTTCCAAAAATTATATGAGGATGTGATATAACTTCATTTCTACCAATTCCATATTCAATGCAAGTTTGTAAACCTTCTATATCACCATACCGATTACAAATATCTAAAAGATTCAAATTTTCTTTGTTCTTTGCATGAGGATTTTTCTTTAAAACATTGAAAAAATACTCATCATCAAATCCTTTTGCTTTTAACCTTTCTATTATTGGTTGTGTTTGTCTGATCAAAATTTGGTTTTTGATCATCATCGCAATATAATCATTCCGACAATCAAAAGCAGCTATCCCTTTTTTGTTTCTTAACTCTAAATTACATTCAGGATTTGAGATTAAAAATCTAACAATCTCAATAGAACCATGTCCAGCTTCAGCAGCATACATCAAAATCGAATTACCAGATCTATCTTTAATATTTACATCAATATATTCTTTATTATATTCTTTAAAAATACTTACAAAACACTCTAAGTCACGTTGTTGAATTGCTTTTATTAACCATCTAAAAATTAAATTTTTTATCTGTATTTCTAACTCTGATTTTGTTTTATCAAGAGACGCTTCTTTACCTCTTATTATTTCTATCTCTTTCCTTAAATACTCTATATCTAAAAACCTTTCTGATCCGCTTTTAATTTTACTCTCGATTAACTTCAAAATATTGGCATTGCCAGAAAACCTTGCCAAATCTAAAACATCAAAACCATTACGGTATACTTTATGCAAATTAATCTGATCACTTTCAACTAGAGTTTTAACTATTTCTTCTGAACCATTTTCCACGGCAATAGATAAAGCTGTATCTTTTAAATCATTTTCAGCATTAATATCTGCACAAACTAGCAAAAGAAAATTAACTAAATCCAAATTCCGCATTTTGACGGCAATATGCAATAAATTTTGTCCATTAATGTATTTATCGTTAATTGAATCAAAATTTACCAATATAAATTTTTTTAAATCATCGAAGCTTTCTGATTTAATTAATTTTAATAATTCTGGTTTTAAATTAGTTTTTTCTCTTTTTCTTAAAACTTCTCTAAATTTCTTTGCAGAAACATTTCTTTCGATAATTGCACTCCAAATCAAATTTGAAATATCTTCACTTTCGCAATCAAAGGCAGCTTTTCCTTCTTTATTTAAAATCTCTAAATTACAACTAGACTGCAAGGTTAAAAACTTAACAATATTTTTAGCATTAAATATGGCTGCATTAATCAAAATTGAATTTCCTAAATCATCCACATAATTGATATCAATACTATTGACTTTCAAAAATTCTATAAACCCAATCAAATCATCATGCAACATCAATTGATTTATATCACTAGTTGCTCTTAAAATCCTTTGCCCAGGAATAACTCTTGGAATAGGACCAGAACCAACGCCCGCACCAGCTCCAGCCATCACTTCTTCCACCACCACATCATCAAATAATTTCGCATTACTAATCAACCTACCCCTAGAAGACCTAACATTTCCAATGATTTTTACAATATCTAATTTTAGTTTTGCTGAATCAATAATAATCTGTTTAACTATGTTAATCTGATTGCTTTTTGCTGCAGTAACAACTGATTCTAAGAACAATTCTTCAAAATCATTAAATTTTTTATCTCTTTTAAAAATTCTAAGAGCTTTCTGAAATATTTCTGAATTTTCTTGAATAAGTTGAATTAAAATCAGCGAATTATTTTCTTTTTCCTCTTTTCTGAATAAGCTGCTAATAATTATTTTTATTTCTTCTCTTGTTAATTCAAGAAAACTTTTCGGCTCTATTCCATTAGCTGCTAATAACCTTGTTAACAAATTTTACCCCCTTAAGAAACCACCACCAAATTATCAATATGAACCAATTCTGTTTTGGCCTGATCGCCCAAAATTTTTTTTACTTCAGAGGAATTTTTTTCTAAAACTTTTTTTAGCTCCAAAGCATTGTAATTACTGATTCCACTAGCTATGTGATTGCCTTCTTCATCTTTGATAAAAATCGCCTCACCTTTTTTAAAATCGCCAGATAAAGCAACAACGCCAATTGGCAAAAGGCTAACTTTTTTATTCAACAAAGCTTCTTTTGCAAATTTATTTACAACCACCTCACCCTTCGCGTTCAAAAGCCCAGCCAGCCAATTTTTACGTGATTTTTTTGCAGATTTTTCTTGCTCAAAAATTGTAAAATTTTGTTGGTTTAACATCAATTTTCTAAGTGAATCAAGTTCAATTCCGCTGGTTATCACAGTTGAACAATTGCTAAAAGCTGCAATTTTTGCCGCTTTAATTTTTGTGATCATGCCACCAGTTCCAACGGCAGAACCAGCACCACTAGCCATCTCCTCAATTTCTTTAGTAATTTTTGTTACTTCTGAAATTAATTTCGCATCTTTTTCAACGCGCGGATTTTTATCATAAAGCCCGTCAATATCAGAAAATAAAATTAATAAATCTGCTGAAATCATTTGTGCCACCCTTGCCGCAAGGCGATCATTATCCCCAATTTTAATTTCATCAACCGCCACTGTGTCATTTTCATTAATCACTGGAATGATTTGATTTTGCAATAAAGTCTCAATGGTTTTTTTAGAATTAAGATAACGATCACGCACATTACAATCAGACAAAGTCAAAAGAATTTGCGCCACATCAAGATCACAGCTTGCGAAAGCATCGCGATAATTTGCCATTAATTTTATCTGCCCAATTGCAGCAGCAGCTTGCTTTTCAGGAAGAGATAATTTTTCCTGACCCTTTTTTAAAACACTTCGACCAAGAGCAATCGCACCAGAAGTAACCACCACAATCTCAATCTTTTTTTTAATTAACCAAGAAATATTTTCAGCAAAATTCTGCAACCATTCCTTACGCAAGCGCCCATTTTCAACTAAAAGCGATGATCCTATTTTTATTACCAATCTTTTTTTATTTTCTAAAATAGACATTTTAACTTTCCAAACCTCGCTTATTGCGTTCTTTTATAACCTTTTTTTCATAAATTTTGTTATTCAGCAACGGCACTGGATAATTATCAAAACTATCCTGACCTTTTAAAATATAAACCACCACCGCACGATTTTCTGGCTCGCGAGCACCATCTTTAGTGATGATGTCTGGCAAATCTTCTCCAAGCGAGCGGAATTGCACTATCGATTCTGTAATTCCGTTATTCACCAAATAATCCCTCACCAATTTCGCCCTTCTTAAAGCAAGATTTTTATTGTAAAGATTATCACCCACGCGATCAGCTTTGCCAACCACCAAAACCTTATAATCAGTTTTTAAACTAGATAAATAGTCCAGAATTTTGATGATGTCTGCCTCACCTTTATTGTTAAGTTGACCACTGTTAAAAGCAAAAAACACTTCATAATATTCAAATTGCGGCTCTTTTATAACCACTTCTGGCTTTGGCTCTTGCTTTGGATTGTCGATGTAATTTTCAATTTCTTCGAGCAAAATTTTGAATTTGCTTTTGCATTGCGCTAAGTTACTAACTTTAAAAACTTCTTTAACCTCACGAGAGGCAAAGCAGTCATAAAGATAGGTCAAATGCGCCAATTGTATTGGCATTTCATTTTTTAATTGCGGGGTGTTTAAAACCGCTTCCAACCTCTTTTGCATCATCACAAATTCTTCCATCTGCAAAGAATCAGCGCCCCAAACTAAAGGATTTTCCGGCACCACATTTTGTCCATTTGCAACAGCTAAACCCTTGTCAATAAAGTGTTCTGCAACTTTTTGTTGATTTGCTTTGATTAAATTTTTGGAAAATTCAAGATATTCTAAAGCCAAATATGAATTATAATCAGCTCTAGACTTAAGAGAGGACTGCCTTGCAGAAAGTTGATCAATTTTTCTAGCGCCACCACAAGAAGTGATGAAAGAAAATAGTAAAACTACTAAAAAAACCTTCATCCTTCTTGTCATAGCGTAAAAAATTTAATTAACTATTCATAGATTTGAAAAAATCTTCGTTAGTTTTACTATGGTCAATTTTTTGAAGCAAGAACTCCATAGCTTCAACTGGATTCATCGGATTAACAATACGACGCAACATCCAAACCTTTGAAAGAGTAGCGCGCCCAACCAATAATTCTTCTTTTCTGGTTCCTGATTTTGTAATGTCAATTGCTGGGAAAATTCTTTTATCAGAAATTTTACGATCCAAAACAATCTCAGCGTTACCAGTTCCTTTAAACTCTTCAAAAATCACCTCGTCCATTTTTGAACCAGTGTCAATCAAAGCAGTTCCGATGATGGTCAGTGAACCACCTTCTTCAATGTTACGCGCTGCACCGAAAAATCTTTTTGGTTTTTGCAAGGCATTAGAATCAACACCACCAGTTAAAACCTTACCAGATGAAGGAATCACCGTGTTGTATGCACGCGCCAAACGAGTGATCGAATCAAGAAGAATAACCACATCTTTTTTTGCTTCAACCAAACGGCGAGCCTTTTCAATCACCATTTCTGCAAGCTGCACGTGACGAGTTGCTGGTTCATCAAAAGTTGAACTAACCACCTCACCTTTCACCGTTCTAAGCATGTCGGTAACCTCTTCTGGACGTTCATCAATCAAAAGCACAATCAAAGTAACTTCTGGATGATTTGAGGTGATTGAATGCGCAATATTTTGCATCAAGGAAGTTTTACCAGTGCGCGGCGGAGCCACAATAATCGCACGCTGACCCTTACCAAGCGGTGCGATCATATCGATAATTCTGGTGCTCACATCGTTATTTAGCGGTTTATCTTCTTCAAGATTTAACTTTTGTTGCGGATAAAGCGGCGTTAAATCGTCGAATAAAACACGGTTTCTAATTTTGTCTGGCGAACCAAAGTTAACCTCGTTAACTCTTAACAAAGCGAAATATCTTTCACCTTTTTTTGGAGCGCGAATTTGACCTTTAACCGTGTCCCCTGTGCGCAGACAGAATCTTTTAATTTGACTTGGAGAAACGTAAATGTCGTCTGAACCTGGGAAATAATTGGTTTCAGGGGCTCTTAAAAAACCAAATCCGTCTTCTAAAACCTCTAAAACACCCTCACCAATAATAACATTTTCAGGGCTTTGGTCAGAAAAATTCTTTAATATGTGATAAATGATGTCTTGTCTGCCAAAATCGCCTATATTGTCCAAACCATGGTCTTTAGCAATGTCAATTAAAGCCTCTGCAGATTTTGATTTAAGAAATTTTAATTCTAAAGTTTTGCCACTGCCCTTTTGTTGATCTAAGCGGCTTTCATCGTCTTCAGAAGCTTCACTTTCAGAAGCAGAATTGTTAACAACAGGCGCTTTTTCAGCAGCAGAACCATTGCCACGGCTGATTAAATTGCCAGTGTGCAAACGGCTAGATTGTTCATAATTTTTACCATAATTTTTGGTCGCTGTACGCTTTTGCTCTGTTGCAGAGCCTTCTTTTGCTTCAGAAACATTTTGCTCTGAATTTTCTTGATTATTCTCACCCGAAGCACGGTTCTGACTAGAACCATAGCGCAAAGTTAAAGTTGAAGATGAAGATGACATTTAAAAGTTGATTGGTTGTAGATCGGATTTAAAAAAACTACAAAATTTTGGAAAAAGAAACTAATTGAAAGTAAGTTGAAACTGCTGAAATGGTGTCTTAGAAACTTCATTAACCCGCATGACGGAAAAAAGAAGTGAGAGCAATTATCCATAGTTTTTTTTATTTGTCAACTAGAAAACCACAGGTTTCTTATTTACGATTGCTTCCTGCGCCCATGCCTCTGGCTGTAGTGGTAGGTTTTGCTACAGTACTGGAAGGTTGAACTCTTGGGTTTGATCCGGCACTGCTTCCAGCTCCAGCGCCACTTCCAGCACCCGCCTCTGGAGCAGATTTTGAACTATCAAAAATCTTGACAGAATCATCTTCTAACACGAATTCCACTGCTGTAAAATCTTCAAACCTATCTACTGCACCTTCATCACCCGCAAGAGCTGGCTTCGGTTTTTGAAAACCTGGAAAAACTCCTGGAAACACTTCCAAAATTCCATCCAATACCACTTCCTGCTCTATTTTGTCTTGAGAATATACACTATTATGACTAAAAATTTCTTCTAATTTCTTAGTATCACATAATTGATTAAAAGCTTCAGATAGTGCTATAAAAGCGGGATCTTTACTTAAACGACAAGCAATATCACTCAAACAATACTCAAGCTTATACTTATGCATTCTACTTATTTCAAGAAAGACTTCAATATAACCTAATGGCTGAGAAAAGAAGAAATTGAATACTTCTTTTAAATCATTTGTATTTAAATGAGGCATAAAAGTATCAACTTTATGAGATTCCTCTATGGCATTATAAATATGTTTTCTGAATCTAGCTAGATCAGCTCTAAGAGGTTTCACAACTTCAATCTTGTTTTCTATTACTCCATTATCAATAAGAAAACCTATAAAATTATCTTCTGCCTTTGGAATCGATGTTGCAGGAAATAAGAATGGAATAATATTTGCAAAAAATAAAAATTTTTTATGTTTATCAAAAAATAAACCTACATTAGTTATACCTTTACTATAACTATATGATGAATTTCTTGGTTTATTGAATATAGTAAGATCTAAACTAGTATCTCCGACTTTAATAAAAAGTATATTGCCCCTAGTAATATTTGGTCTACCTGGTGTTTCTTCATAACAGTGAATAAACGATTCTCCATCATGAAAATTAGTAGACTCAAACAATGTAGGAAAAACCCTTAAAACTTGCACCTGTATACCAAATTTTCTAAACAAATAATGTGCATTTTGAATCTCATATGGATCTTGAGTGAAAGGCTTAAGAATTATAAATTTGCTAGCCTTACCAATTAAACGAGTACTTAAGAGTTCTCTCATAACTTCCTCCATAGCAATAATGCTTGCAGGCTTTGATAATGGCGAATCCATTAATCGCAACTCATTTGATAGTCTAGTTTCTGATCCATAAACATTCATTCCATATCGTTTGGCCTGTTTAACAATATCCACTAAAAGAGATTCTTCGTCTTCCATTACAACTCTTATGCCTTTCTCTACTGACATTAAATATTGAATAAGACTTTCTGGCATATAATCTTTACTGCCAGAAAGATATTTATTGATTTGATCTTGCCATACTGAATCGATTGGAATTGGTATGAATATAACACTATATCCTTTATAAACCAGATCCGCCATGTTATAATGAATAAAATTTAATGCTTCATATGACAAACCTTGAACTTCAAAAGGTTTTTCAAAATCACTTAGTTTAGACTCATCATAACCTCGAATGAAAGGGTTAAGAATTAAAGATTTGCTATTATCTATACCAACAATCTTTTTGACTTCTTCCTTCACTTCCCTCATAGCATTAACGATTTCAGGATCTGATAAATCTGATCGCGAATCTTCTAATACTCTGGTTTCTGATCCACAAACCTTCATTTTATATAGCTTTGCCTGCTTAATAATACCCACTAAAAAAGATTCTTCGACTTTTCTTACAACTCCTACACCTCTCTCTACTGAGATTAAAAGTTTCATAAGACTTTCTGGAATATGTTTTTCAATGTCAGTAAGATAGCTATTGATTTGATCTTGCAATGAGGGATCGACTGGTTCATTATTTTTAATGGCAGTAAGATAGCTTTTGATTTGCTCTTTAAATAAGGAATCGACTGGAATATCAGCAGTAAGATAGCTATTGATTTGACCTTGCAATGAGGGATCGACTGGAATTGGTATGAATATAGACTCATATCCTTCAGCATACAGATTATCCATGTTCAAACAAATAAGCCATAATGATGTATGTAGAGGACCGTTAAATTCAGTAGATTTTGCAAACTTAATTCTTCCAGAACTACCAATTGCTTTGAGATAATCTTGATCTTGTTGTTCTCTATCCAATAACGCTTTTTGTGCTTTCAAAAATAAGTTTAATTTGTTTTTGAAGATTTCCATTGAACAACCGAAGATGGATCTTGATTCACCAACAAATGAAAGCACCCCATTTAGTGATTTTGAAGCAAGACTTAAAGCCTTACTTAGTTCTTCTAAATTCTTAATTATATAACCATTATTTCCTTCAAAAATCTGACTCAATGGAATTCCATTAATAGTCAAATTATTGAATATTTTTCCATAAGTTAATTCCAAGATTTGTTTTAAAAATTTATTACGCGCAATTTCTGCAAGAGAAACCGTTACTAGTGTTAATTTTGACTCTTCTTGAATAATAATTATTCCTCCATACCCCTCTTCTTTTACCGTTCTCTTCAATAATTCAATTCTATCTGCAAACTCACGGTCTGTTGCACTTCTTTCATTATTAAAAATTAAATAAATTTGTAAAACTCCACCATAACCAATGCCAAACTTAATTACTTTTCTCTGCAATGTAGGATTAAGCTCTCTTCCTCTTTGGTAAAAACGATCACCTTTTGCTCTTCTTGCTTCAGAACTATCTGATTCCTTTAAGCTCTGCAAGCTAACAATTTCCTCTTTTGGTTTGATAGGACGCAAATACTGTGGACCTATAGGTCGTTGTGGAGCTAGTATTAGCTCAACATCTGGCCCTTTCGATGAAGCAACCACTGGCTCTTGCACATCAATTTGCTTAAACTCCGTGAATATTCTATCATTACTTTGTCTAACTTCATATCCTGTCAATCCTACACCCTTAAGGGCACTATGAATTGGCTCTAAAATAAAACTTGTTTCATTTTGAATAATCTTAACAAATGCCTGTAAACTAGCATAATCAAACCATTCTTTTGGAATTGCTTCAGATCTAAAATCAAATTTTGAATATCTAGCATAAAATTTCACTTCATTTTCCAATAGTTTTTCTTTTCCCTCTAGCTCTTCTATTTTCAAACCTATTTCTCTTAATTGCTTTTTTTTAGCATCACCCTCTGTTTTTGATAGTTTTCGTGATAGCATAACAGTTGATAATGCTTCCTTATTTTTTAATAATTCTTCTTTTAAAGAAGCTATAATTTTCTTTTTTCCTTCTTGTATCTCCTCTAATTTTCTTTTTATATCAATTATTTTTTGATCAACTTTTTCACTTTGAGAGTTACCTGTTGGATTTATGTAAGAAATATGAAATTCATTACCAAATTTTTTAATAAAAAATAACTCTAAATTTGCTTTTATTTTTGATTTATTTATAATGACACTCTGACTAAAATCTTCTTCACATATAATCAAATGTTGCAGCACATCGTAAAAACCTAATTTTGATATATTTTCTTCAATATTTGCTTTGCTTGTAATCTCATCGTCAAATAATACACAAAATTTGGTTGGAATAGATTCTATCCTAGCATAACTTCCAGCTCCCAAAAATTCCGCATCTCCAGTTTTTGTTCCTGTTCCAGCACCAGCCCCTGCTCCAGCTTTAGCCGATGGTTTAGCTGCTTTTCTTTTTGTAGAAAAACCTTCTGGACTTTCTAATTGTCTGACAAAGTCTTCAACTGATAGATTAAGCTTTATTAAATCCCTTAGATTTGTGATATGCTTTCTTGTTGTACCATCATCATTCAACTTCAAGAGTCGTCCTAATTGTTTTCTTTGCACTAAATCCATGTCAACAACAAATTATTATCAAATATTTATCTGCTTTATACCACTTAAAGCTGTATGTTTTTAATACAGTATATAATTTTTTGTGATATACAAGATATTTTTATTGCATAATATAAAAATTATCCTAGTTGGACCGAAAAAATTTAGTGTATCGTAATAGCTTTGAGAACTATAAACTCCGCCCCCTTTGTCTTCCAGCGCTTCTTTCTTGGGCTTCAATCATGCTGACCCAGAAGCCTTTTTTGCTGTTTTTGTTCATTATGTTGGCTTCGTTGATTAAATAAGTGAGTTTTTGGCCTAAAATCATGGCGGTCCAGCGGCCTATTGGCCTTACAACGTCAACAATTTTCACTTCTTCAAGTTCTTGCTCGCGCTCTTCTGACGGGATGATCTCATAAGAACCGTCTGCAGCTTGGTTTTTTCTGCTTCTTGCCTCAGCATCAAGCAATGAATTGGCTTTAGGAAGCTGGCTTTTGATCTTCATCAACTCCTCTTCTTCCTTGATGAAGCGTTTTTTGCGATAGTTCGAGGTTTTGTCTTTTAATTTCTCATAATGTCTGCTGGTTTCAGATATAATAAAGCTCAAAATAAGGCGCAGCAGCAAGATCGAGCAGAAAATAACAATAAATATTATTGCCAATATTGGAACTGCCTGTTCTAGAAACTGCATTAATTACAAATTTTCTTCAATTTATTATAAGCCTCAACAAAACCAATCAGCGAGTAATAATCGCTAACTATTTTTCCTTCTTTTGAAACCCCCGTCACAGTAAAGTCTTCAGCAGATTGCATTTCTTTAACAATGTTAATGTCATCAGTTTTGTCATTGGCCCAAGCCAGTGCTTTGTAGGGGAAGAGATAATATTTTTGTGGCCCGAAGGACAATTCAACATCAGATTTTTTATTATAATAAAAACCCGAAGAAACGCTGATTTCACTGGCGTCATTTTCAATTTTTGTGACAATCACAAAAGGTTCGCCGCGCTTTTCAATGTTAGTTGCGCGCACAATTGGAGTTGACGCTATATAGCACACCACACGGTCGCCGCGCTCAGTTTTAAAAACACTCCAATCTTGAAACTTGCCTTGCAAATCTTGCGCAAAGGCCTGTCCAAGGCCTTGTTTTAGAAAAAGCAAAGAGGTTAACAAAAAAAATACCAATTTCATAACTTGACTTTTTAAGCGAAAAAAATATCTTTTCCGCCTATTTTGATGCCCTGATTTCGGGTTATTATTTATTTAAATTAGACAAATAAACATCACAAGATTCAAACAATTTTTTTAAAAATCCAATAAGTTTTTCAAATGTCAACAGAAGCTCACGAAAAGCACAATCCTTTATCACAATTTGAAGTAAAAAAGCTCATTGATCTTCATTTTGGCTCAATCGACATCAGCCTTACAAACTCTGCACTTTACATGATTATCGCCACTTTTTTGGCAATTTTTTTCATGAGTTTTGCTACCAGAAAAAAATCTTTAGTTCCTTCTAAATTGCAGCTTGCCGCTGAATCAGTTTACAATTTCATCTTAGACCTCGTAAAATCAAGCATTGGAAACGAAGGAAACAAATTTTTCCCGCTGGTTTTTTGCTTTTTTATCTTCATTTTACTATGTAACATTTTGGGAATGACACCCTACAGCTTCACTTCCACCAGCCAAATTGTGGTCACGCTTTATCTAGCCGCTGTCGCTTTTGCAACCGTTACACTTTTTGCAATTTTTAGAAATGGCATTGGCGGTTTCTTCCACATGTTTTTGCCAAGCGGCGTGCCGCTGTGGATGGCTCCAGTGATTTTTGCAATTGAGTTTTTTTCGTTTTTGATTCGCCCAGTGACACTTTCTGTGCGTCTTTTTGCAAACATGGTTGCAGGCCACGTTTTGCTTAAGGTGGTGGCTGGTTTCATCATTTCTCTTGGAGTTATTTTTGGTACATTGCCCTTCTTATTCAGCGTTGTGATGACAGGGTTTGAGCTTTTTGTGGCGGTGTTGCAGGCATATATTTTTGCGATTCTAGTTTGCGCTTATTTAGGCGAAGTGACTAGAGCCCACTAGAAATTGTTTTAACGAATTTAACCTAGCTCTATTGGTTAAAACATTTCACCTTGGTGAAATGCCCGGAATTAATGGGTTAATAGACAAATGCAAAGCAATTTGCATCATTATTAAAAATTAAATTGGAGTTTTCTCATGGAACATCAAGTTATGGAGTTGGTATCACTTAAATATATCGGTGTTGGTCTTTGCGCTATTGGTATGGCTGGCGCTGCAATTGCAATCGGAAATATTTTCGGTTCATTTTTCAACAGCATCGCACGCAATCCTTCTGCTGCACCAAAAATTGAAAAATACATCTATATCGCTGCAGGTCTTGCAGAAGCTATGGGTATCTTTGCGGTACTTATCGCTTTCCTAGTGATTTTCTCTTAAATTTAACTAAGAATAACCCTTCACAGCTTTGAATAAAATCAGGCTGTGAAGAGTTTTATTAAAAAAACTATGCCTCAGTTTGACTTTTCTAACTATAGCTCACAAATCTTTTGGCTTTCGCTTTGTTTTGCGACACTTTATTTTTTCATGAGCAGAAAAATTCTGCCAAGAATACGCGACATCCTTAAAGAGCGCGAAAATTTGATCAACAGCAACTTAAACCTTGCGAAAGAATTGGATAACAAAATTTCTGAAATTCAATTTCAAGCTGAAGAGTTAAGAAAAAATGCTAATCAAAAATATCAATCTAAACTAGACGAAACCTCTAAAGCAGCTGCTGTAAAGCGCGAACAAATGATTAATGACTTAAAATCAAAAATCGAACAAAACACCGAAAAGTCACGTAAAGAAATCAAAGATTTTATCGAAAAAAATCGCTCTAACAGTGAAAACGCGATTAAAGATCTTATTCAAATGATTAAAACAAAAATTTTTTCTAAATAATCATGATTAACGAAAAATTCTGGCTTGCCATTGCATTTCTAGCTTTCGCAACACTTATCGCAAAATATGTCTGGCCTCTTATTATCAAAACTTTAGGTGATAAATCTAAACAAATCGCAGATGAAATTTCTTCCGCTAAAGATTTAAAATCAAAAGCAGAAAAACTGCTAAAAGATGCAGAAAACTATCTTGCTGAATCAAAAACTTATGCCACACAAATCGTTGCTGATGCTGAAAAAGAGGCGCAAATTTTTATGACCAAAGCGCAAGAATCAGCGCAAGATGAAGTGCAAAAAATGACTGCTTCAGCACTTGAAAGAATCAAGCGCGAAGAAGAAAGTACGATCAGAGAAGTGAAAAATAATATCGTCTCTAAAGCAATTGACAGTTTTGCAAAAGAAGTTGCAAATGACAAAGATGAAAAGCATCATGATCATTTAATTGAAACGGCTTTAAAAGATTTTAATAAAAATTCTTAATTCAAGTAATGAAACTTACTTTTAACTGGCTTAAAGAGCATCTAGAAACTTCAGCATCTCTTGCAGAAATTTGCGAAAAGCTAACCTTTACTGGTTTGGAAGTTGAGTCAGTTGAAGATAAAGCAAAATCATTAAATTATTTTTCTGTTGCAAAAATAATCGAAGCAAAACCTTGCGAAAATTCTAGCAAGCTAAAAGTCTGCCAAGTTCAAGTTGATAATTCTGATAAATTGTTGCAAATCATTTGTGGCGCAAGCAATGCCAGAAGCGGTTTGAAGGTGGCTTATGCGCCAATTGGATCAGTGATTCCAGCAAGTCAAATGGTGATTAAAAAAGCAAAAATTGCTGGAGTTGAAAGCAATGGCATGCTTTGTTCGGCCGCTGAATTGGGGCTTGGAATTGACGGTGAGGGAATTATTGAAATCGATGAAAAATGGCCAATTGGCAGCAAAATCACCGAAGTTTTTGCTCAAAATGATGCGATCATTGAAATTAACGTTACTCCAAATCGTGGCGATTGTTTAGGAATTTATGGCGTGGCGCGCGACCTTGCTGCAAGTGGCATTGGAAAATTAAAAAATTTAGAATTTAGCAAAATTGATTCTGCTGTTGTTTCGCCAATTCAAATTAAAAATAATGCTGTTGAAGCCTGTGGATATGCAGCTTTTCGCTATTTTAAAAATGTTAAAAATTGCGAATCTCCGAAATGGTTAAAAGAAAAGCTAAATGCTGTTGGCATCAATTCAATTTCAGCAATTGTTGACATCACCAATTATGTGATGATGGTTTTAAACCGCCCGATGCATGCTTATGATGCTTCTAAAATTGATGGTTCGCTTAACATTCGCTTTGCTGAAACGGCTGAAAAATTTGTTTCTTTAAAAAATGAAGAATTTGTTTTGGATGAAAAAATTTTAGTGATTGCTGATGATAAAAAAGCGCTTGGAATTGCTGGAATTATTGGCTCTAACAATTCTGGTTGCAGTTTAGAAACCACTGAAATTTTGTTGGAATCAGCCTTATTTGATGCGGTAAAAATTGCTGATGCTGGAAGAAAATTAAACTTACAAACTGATGCGAGATATCGCTTTGAACGCGGAGTTGATGTTGAAACATGTGAAAGCGGAATTTTGCTTGCAACTAAATTGATTTTAGAAATTTGCGGCGGATCAGCAAATGATGTGATTTTAGTTGGAAATAAACCAGCTAAGCAAAAAATTGATTTTTCAATTACAAAAATTAAGAAACTCACGGGGCTTGAAGTTGCTGCTGATTTGGCAGTTGAAATTTTAACAAAACTTGGATTTGTTGTTGAAAAACAAAATAAAGACGAGCTTTCTTTAATTGTTCCAAGCCATCGCCACGACATTTCTTGCGCGGAAGATTTAGTTGAAGAAGTGGTAAGAATTTTAGGCTATGACAAAATTGCTGCAAGCAGCTTGCCAGCTGATCTTTTAAAAACAGAAGCAGAAAATATCAAACCAAATCTGCTGCATAAATTTAGATCTCACTTGGTTTTTCAAGGAATGATTGAAACCATCAACTGGTCTTTTTGTGATGTTGATTTAGCCAAAACTTTTGGTGAAGAAAATAAAAAACTAACTTTAAAAAACCCAATCAGCGTTGAGCTTGGACACATGCGCCCTAACCTTTTGATTGGTTTGTTGCTGTCTTACAATAAAAACAAAACACGTGGTTTTTCTAATCTTTCACTGTTTGAAACTGGCAATGTGTTTTTAGAAAATAGGCAAGAATTAATGGTTGCAGGCATCAGAATTGGCCAAAATAAACCGCAAAATCATTATCACGACGAAAGAGAGTTTGATGTTTTTGATGTTAAAAAAGATTTGCTCGATTTATTAGAAATTTCAGGAATTAATCCAAAGTCTGTGCAGCTAGATGCTTCTAGCCCGCCGAAATATTATCACCCTCACCGCTTTGCTGCAGTGAAATTGGGGAAAAACATCATCGGCTATTTTGGCGAAATTCACCCAGCAATTGCGAAAAAATTTGAAATTAAAAATCGTATTAATGCTTTTGAAGTTTTTGCCAATAATCTTCCAGCACAAATAAAATCAACTACGCGCAAAGCTTTTGAAGTTAGCGATTTGCAAATGGTTGAACGAGATTTCGCCTTTTTAATCAACAAAAACCAAGCAATCGGCGATTTAATCAAAACCATCAATAATTGTGACAAACAATTAATCAAAGAAGTTAATATTTTCGACATTTACACTGGCAAAAACATCGACGAAAGCAAGAAATCCGTGGCGCTGCGCGTTATAATCCAACCACTTGAAAAAACCCTTACATCCGAAGAAATTGAATTTTTAAGCAAAAAAATCATCGAAGCCGTTGAAAAAAATCATCAGGCGAGTTTGAGAAGTTAATGTAATTAATAATAGTGATTGTAAGATATTTGCTTGGGGCTCCTCTGGCTAAATTAAGTAGCTTTGGAGTAATTTTTAACTAACAAATTTTAAAGATTATGAGAGAACTAAATTCAGGTGGAGTAGATGTTAATGCTTTTGAGACTTCTGGTACGAATCAAGGAATGACTGCTTTGATGATTGCTGCAGAATCTGGATATGGAGAAAATATTGACACTTTACTTGAACATGGAGCAGATCCTGATCTTTTTGCAACTTCTGGTACGAATCAAGGAATGAATGCTTTAATGATTGCTTCCCGTTACCCCAGCGATAATCGCGTTAAGGCTTTAGCTAGAAAAGTAAAAAATATTAATGATGTTGCAATTTCTGGTACAAATCAAGGAATGACTGCTTTGATGATTGCTGCAGAATCTGGATATGGAGAAAATATTGACACTTTACTTGAACATGGAGCAAGTCCTGATATTTTTGCAACTCATGGTATGAATCAAGGAATGAATGCTTTAATGATTGCTTCCAGTTACCTCAACAATGATCGCGTTAAGGCTTTAGCTAGAAAAGTAGAAAATATTAATGATGTTGCAATTTCTGGTCCATATGAAGGAATGACCGCTTTGATGATTGCCGCACAATCTGAAAAAAAAGAAAATATTGACACTTTAGTTGAATATGGAGCAGATATTAATGCTGTTGCAACTTCTGGTCCATATGAAGGATTGACTGCTTTGATGATTGCTGCCAAATGGTTCAGAAATGATAGCGTTAAAGCTTTGGCTGGAAAAGTAAAAAATATTAATGCTGTTGCAACTTCTGGTCCACGTGAAGGATTTACTGCTTTGATGATTGCCGCACAATCTGGAAAAAAAGAAAATATTGACACTTTAGTTGCATATGGAGCAGATGCTAATGATGTTGTAACTTCTGGTCCATATGAAGGATTGACTGCTTTGATGGTTGCCGCACAATCTGGAAAAAAAGAAAATATTGACACTTTAGTTGAATATGGAGCAGATATTAATGCTGTTGCAACTTCTGGTCCATATGAAGGATTGACTGCTTTGATGATTGCTGCCGAATGGTTCAGAAATGATAGCGTTAAAGCTTTGGCTGAAAAAGTAAAAAATATTAATGCTGTTGCAACTTCTGGTCCATACGCAGGAAAAAAAGCTTTTGACCTATCTGTAAATAATTTAGAAATTGCTATAACATTAATTCAGTATGGGGCAGTTGTAACAGATGAAGATATTACAAAATTTACATCCGAGGAACACAAAAAGATAATTAGAGAAGAAAGGGAAGAACAAACTAGAAGAGATCAAAGATGGGGTGGGTTTAGAAAAGAATGGATTGAAATTGGAGTAAGATCTCAAAAAAATGCAAAAATTCCTGAAACATCACCAGAACCTGGAGAAGGAAGTCGCATTGATTCTCCTGATCAAGATCGCACTCCCCGATCATAAGTTTTAAGCGCCGAGACTTCTCTTAGCATGATTGATGTCTTAGAGCGAGTGTTATATTTTTCTAAACCTTCTGCAAGGTCAGCCATTTTTTTCCAATCATCGAAAGTAAAACTATAGCTTGAAATGACATGTGGAATGTCGGTTTGCAGGCGGTTTATTTTTTCTAAATTGATGTCACTGCTTTCTGTTAAATTTAACATTTTTTTCATGGCATGTAACGGCGTTCCCCTAAGCAACATCAAAGGGAAGGCATAAATTCTGTCCACTGCCATTTTTTTACAAAATTCAATGCTTTCTGTAAAAGATTCCACGGTTTGGCCGGGAAGACCAAAAATCAAGGAGGTTTCGACTTCAATATTACGCTTCTTAATTTCTTCAAGGGCTTTAATAACTTTTGGCATGTTGTTGGGGCGTTGAATAATTTTTTGTTCGGCTTTGTTTGTTGTTTGTATTCCTGCTTCAAGCACAACTCTTCCGGTTTTGTTAAGTTCAGAAACCAGATCCAGAAATTCTGGTTTTATCATCTCAAGCCTGATTTGCAGAGCTAATTTTCCACTAAATTTTCCATCGATAAATCCTTGCATGACTTCGAGATATTTAGGGCCAGAATTGAAAGTTGGATCAAGCACTGCAACATCTTGAATCACGTTATTTTTAGAAATCCATGCGATTTCTTCTTGAATTCTGTCTTGATCAAAATTTCTTCTTTTTTGCGTTATATCAGATTCACGATGTTGACAAAAAGAACATCTAAAAGGACAACCCCGTTGTGTTTCAAAGCGCATGAACCCTTGCGGCGGAATTATGCCAGTTAAATATGGCGAAGGTAATTTTTCTAAGTCAGCATTGGCAGACAAACCTTTGTCTTCTGTTCCTGCATAATGAACTCCTGTTATTTCTGGACGATCTTGTTCTGACAACATAAGCTCGGCTAAAGCTTCTTCTGCATATCCGCGAATGAAAATGTCAGCTTGCGGATAATAAGCTTCTATTCCCTTTTTGACATAGCTGATTTGCGGCCCACCCATAATGATTCTGCCTTTAAAACCATTGCTTTTTAAACCCGTTAAAATTTCTTGCGTGGCTTTTTCATTCCACACAAAAGCGCCAATAGCAAGATCAGTGTTGGCGGATGATTTTTCCATGATTTCTTCTGAAATTTTTTTAGCAGAAAAACCTTCGTGATTAACCGAATATGCCATCGGCAAAACTGGAATTTTGTGACGAAAAAGATTGGCTAAGATTGAAGCCTGTGCTAGTGAAATTGGCGGATCTTTAGTCCTTGTCCAATCAAGACCTAAATATATTAATTTTCTTACTTGGCCAGATAACGGAGCTCCAATAATAAAATTTTTTAAAAATGGTAACATAATTTCAACCATTATTTACGAACCTTGCGCGGCAGAGCAAAAAACGTGTTTTCGATAATGCCATCCATATCACTGACCACAACATCATCAGCGGAAATTTCTTTGATGCGGCTTACAACTTCTTGAACTAAAACTTCTGGTGCTGAAGCGCCTGCCGTTAAACCGATAGTTTTAACATTATTAAACCAGTTAGAATCAATATCCGCAGCGCCATTAATCAAAAAAGAAGGAAGACCAGATTCTTCGCCCAAATCGCGCAAACGATTTGAGTTTGAGCTGTTTTGTGCGCCAATCACTAGCAAAATGTCAACCTTTTTTGAAAGAAAGCGCACTGCATCTTGGCGGTTTTGCGTGGCATAGCAAATGTCTTTGGTTGCAAGGCCACGCTGCATTTGCGGGAAACGTTCTTCTAAAATATCAACAATCTTTTTAGTGTCATCAACACTCAAAGTTGTTTGAGTTACATAAGCAATTTTTTCGGGATTTTTCACTGCAACATTTCTTGCATCTTCTTCGTTAGTAACCAAAATTACTTCTTTTTTCACCCTGCCGCTGGTGCCCTCAACTTCTGGATGGCCGCGATGACCAATTAAAATAATTTCATAATCTTCTTCTTCATATTTTTTTGCTTCGCGATGAACTTTGCTCACCAAAGGACAAGTTGCATCAATCACGTCAAGGCCGCGATTTAGTGCATCTTCTTCAACTTTGTCAGAAACGCCATGCGCAGAAAAAATCGTGATTGCCCCAGCAGGAATCTGGCTTACTTCATCCACAAAAATTGCGCCTTTCTTTTTTAACGATTCAACCACAAATTTATTATGGACAATTTCATGACGCACATAAATCGGCGCACCAAATTTTGTAATCGCCCTTTCCACTGTTTCAATCGCACGAGTCACACCAGCGCAAAATCCGCGCGGCTTAGCTAAAATTATGTTCATTTCTAACCTAAATTCAAAATTATATCATTTATTTTCTGCACCACTTGTTTAGGATTTTTATCCCTCGTAATTGGTCGCCCCACCACTAAATATGAGCTGCCGTTTAGAAGCGCAGTTTTAACATCAGCAACACGCTTTTGATCATCATTTAGAAGCTTGTCAATTCTGATTCCGGGGCTTACGATAATAAAGTCATTTCCTAAAGAATCACGCAAATCTTTTGCCTCTAAAGCAGATGCCACAATGCCGTCTAAGCCACAATCAAGCGCCAGCCGAGCTTTTTTTTCAACAATTTCTGCAAGTGAAATTTTTTGATCAAAACCAATTTTTGATAAATCTTCTTTTTCAAGATCAGTTAAAACCGTTACCGCAACAATTTTAGTTTTGCCCTTCACTTCAGCGGCTTTGCGCATCATTTTTTCACCTTCGGCGTGAATTGTTAAAATGTCGATTTCATATTGCGCAAGATTTTGCACAGTTTTTGCAACAGTTTCAGAAATGTCGTGTAATTTTAGGTCAGCGAAAACTTTTTTGTTTTTACTTTTCAGCCAACGAATCATTTCAAAATAAGAGCCACTGGCAAGCAATTCTAAACCAACTTTATAAAAAACTCCTTCATCGGCAATTTCTTCCACCATTTTTTTTGCCAAGTCAATTTCAGGAAAATCAAGGGCAATAATAAGACGATTTTTAGACATAGTAATCAAAATTAAACTTTACTTTTCTTCGCCGCTTAACAGTCGCAACAAATTTTCTTTATGTCTAATTACTATTAAAATGAATAAAAAGCAGCAAAAAATTATCTGCGACATTGGCGCTTCATAGCCAAAAGACAAAAGGATTGAGGAAAAAATTGCGGTAAGCGAAGCAATTGAAGAGATGCGCGACAAAGCAAAACCCATGATCCAAAAGCAAATAACCAGAAAACCAACAGCAGAATCAAGAGCAAATAACACGGCAATAGCGGTTGCAACGCCTTTTCCGCCCTTGAAATCTAAATAGACTGGATAAATATGAGCAACCACAGCAACAGCACTCACCAAAACTAAGAATAAATGAAGATGACCAGATGAAACAAAAGCAAAACGTGCAACAATAACCATCACCGCACCTTTTAAACCGTCTAAAATTAAAGTTAAAAAACCAAGTTTTTTTCCAGCGATTCTAGTGACATTTGTGGCCCCGATGTTTTTTGAGCCATATTTGCGAATGTCTTTGCCAGCAAAGGTTTTAGTAAGCAGCAATCCGAATGGAATTGCTGAAATAAAATAAGTGATGATTAGAAATAAAAACTGATAAAAAATAATCATGAATTGTTATACCAAACTAGGTAATTACTTCCAAATCAAATTAATTTGTTGTATTACCCGGATTTCTATTTTTTCTAAAGGCATCTAGAGAAACCACTTTTGCGGATAAGTCAATGTCGCTATCATTTTTTTCTGAAGTGGAATTTTTATTGGCTCGATTTGACTCACCAAAATTTCCTGATTCTAACTCTTCTAAATCATCATGATTGATGCTGAAGCGAAGAGCGAAGCTCATTGACGGGTCAGAAAATGAGGTGATTGATTTATAAGGAACCAGCAGCTGTTCATATTGGCCACCAAAACTTAAAGAAATTTTAAATTGATCATGTTCCACCACTAAATCTTTAAATTGGTGCTGAATTGCGATTGTCATTTCTTCAGGATATTTTTCTGACAATTTAGCAGGAATTACAACATTCGGTGCTTTAGTTAAAAAAGTGACTACAAAATAATGAGAACCCGGCAAGCCATTTTTTTCAACTTTTTTCAAAGTTTCAAAAATAACCAAACGCATGGAATTTTCTATAATGTCGTCATATCCGATTAGATCCTTTGGCTGCATGAGTAATACCACTTTTAAGAAAAATATTTGGCAAAATGCTGGTTTTTCTGTTGACAGGAAAACCAGCAAACCCCGATAAAATCACTTATGCGAAAGCAACTCTTGTTGCAGGAGCAAGTTCGAAATTATCATTAGCAAAATTGTCATTTGCGTTTACTTGTTTTGAACGGATACTGTAAGTTGCCCCACAGCCGGCAGTTTCTCAACCGAGCGAAATCAATCTCTTTACCATGCATGTCGAAGCTGTTCACCCCCATAAGAAATAATGGTGGAGGTGTTGGGTACTGCCCCCAAGTCCATAAACATTTATTTCAAATTGAGTTTATCGCTATAGTGCCACTTAAGACACTGTTTTTAATATAGTGCATAAATACAAAAAATCAATGCTAAGATTTCTCTAAAAGGTGTAATTATCCTACAACGAGTTGTGTACGATAGGTATAAAAAGGGGCCAGGCTACTTTTAAGCTTAAAAGTAGCCTGGCCCCTTTTTATCTAAACATCCAAACTAACACAAACTGGACAATGATCCGAGGCTTTTTCAAGATTGCGCACTCCTTTATCCTCAATTGATGCTTCATGCAAAACATCAGCTGCTTGCGGGGAAAGAAAAAGATAGTCGATTCTAGCACCTTTATTATGTTGCCAAGCACCGCCGCGATAGTCCCACCATGAAAAATGCTGAGTCGCTGGATTTTGCGCGCGATAAGAGTCAATCAAACCAAGATTCATAAAGCTGCGCAATTTTTTTCGCTCTAAAGGATGAAATAAAATATTGCCTTCAAAAGATTGTGGATCATAAACATCAATTTCCTCACAAGCCACGTTGAAATCACCGCCAAAAACTTGCATTTCATTATATCGCAATAATTTTGTGACATGAGAATTTAAGCGATCAAAAAAATCTAATTTATAAAGAAATTTTGCGCTTGATTCTAAATTTTCACCTTCAGCAATTTCTCCGCCACCGTTTGGAACATAAATCGAAGCAACACGAATGGCATTTTTATTAATCGAAATAACTGCTTCAATATAGCGCGCCTGCTCGTCATTTTGGTTTGCAGGCAAACCTTTAACCACATCTTCAATTTTATATTTCGATAAAATCGCCACACCATTATAAGACTTCTGGCCATAAGCAACAGCATTATATCCCGCATCAAGAAGCACTTCAAAGGGAAATTCATTTTCCACACATTTTATCTCCTGCAACAAAACAATATCAGGATTTGATTGCTTCAGCCACTCGAGCAACCGTGGAAGTCGTGCTTTAATTGAATTTACGTTGAAACTGGCGATTTTTACCATTAGATAAATATTAAAAAATAATTTTTTCTTTTGTTAACAAGGCATGAACCTAAGGACGGAGTTACAAACTCCGTCCAGCTCAAGGATTGAGTTAAAATTGAAGCTGGCGATTTTTATAACCATCGTGAATTTTTACAAATCTTTCATAAAATGGAAGCCGCGAATGTAATAGCCTTCGCGGTAGTATAGTGAATGTGATTTTTTGTTTTCGACGTAAGAATCTAAAACAATTTTTTGACATTTTAAGTTTTGAGCTTTTTTTTCAAGATAGTTTAAAATTTCGGTACCAATTCCTAAGCTGCGCTGATTTTTGTCAACAACTAGGTTGGATGCTTGCAAATAGCGGCCGCAATAAAGCATCAAAAAAACCCAATAGCCAGAAACACCGACCATTTTTCCATCTAAATAAGCGGCAACCATTTTGAAATCATTGGTGTCGATCATCTCTTGAATGTATGCGGTGTAAGTGGCAAAACTCATTTTGTCATACATTTGGCTGATCAATGGAAAAGCGCTTTCCATTTCAACAATTGTGTTTAAATCTTTAATAATTAGGTTTTTCATTTTAGCATTTTTTTAAATCTTCTGCCAAAGCTGCTGCCCAGTAAGTCACCTTACCAGCACCAGTGCAAAACACCATGTCACCTTGCTGAATCAGCGGTTTTACTAGCTTTGCTAATTCTTTTGGATCTGACATTTTTATAACATTTTTCTGTCCGGTTTTTTTAATTCCTGCAATTAAATTGTCTTGCGAAGCGCCTTCAATTGGCGTTTGTCCAGCTGAATAAATGTCAGAGACAATTACATAATCAGCATCAGAAAATGCATGACAAAATTCGTTAAATAAGCTAGAAACGCGAGAATATTTGTGCGGCTCAAACACACAAATTAGCTTATGTTTTCCGATTAAATCGCGCGCTGCTTTGAGCGTGGTTTTAATTTCAGTTGGATGATGTCCGTAATCATCAATTATTGCAACGCCTTGATATTCCCCAACCTTGGTAAATCTGCGTTTCACGCCATTAAATTTTGCTAAAGCCTCAATAATTTTTTGATCAGAAATGCCTAAAAAATCAGCAATCGCAATTGCAATTAAAGCATTGCTGGCATTGTGTTTGCCATATACGGGAATTTTGATATCAGAGATTTTTCTGCCTGATTTAAATTCAACATCAAAACTAATTCCAGCAGCAGAAGTTGTGATGTTTAGCGCTTTTAAATCAGCGTCGCGAGTGATTGAATAAGTGACTAAATTTTTTTTCTTACTTTTAAATTTATCATAAATCGCCGCAACTTCTTTGTCATCAATGCAAAGCACACACAAACCGTCATCTGGAATTTGATTTACATATTGCTCAAAACATTGTTTTTGTTTTTCAAAACTCCCCGCATAACCTTTAAATTCAAGATGTTCTGGCTCGATGTTGGTAACCGCGCCAATAAAGCTTGGAAGAGTCACAAAACTTGCGTCAGATTCATCAGATTCTGCGACTAAATATTTTCCTTTACCAATTTTTGAATTGCTTGAAAAATAATGGATCACACCACCATTGATCACAGTTGGATCTAATCCTGCAATTTCAAGCATTAAAGAAACCATTCCCGTGGTGCTGGTTTTGCCGTGAGTTCCTGCGATGGTGATTCCCTTATATTCACTCATCAAAATTGCTAATAAATTAGCGCGTGTGATGATTGGAATGTTGCGTTTTTGTGCTTCAATAATTTCAGGATTTTCTGATTTGATAATTGAAGTTTCAACAATCAACGAAACATCAGAATCAAGGTTTTCTGCCTTGTGACCAACAAAATAAACGATTCCGTGATCACGCAATTTTGCAGTAAGATAATTCTCAGATAAGTCAGAGCCCTGCACTTTCAGGTTAAATTCTCTTAAAATCAATGCCAAAGCGCTCATGCCAATGCCACCAAGCCCAATAAAATGGATTTTTTTTTGTTGTTTTATGTCGATAAAATTCATTTTTGATTTATAATTTCCTAAACTGATACTAGTATTTTCAAGATAACAACGATATAAATTTTTTTAGTTTATTTGTAAAATAAAAATTCAAAAAAAATGCAGAAAACAAAAATTGATGAAATTTTTCAAATCTGGCAGGAAGAAAATCCGCATCCAAAAACTGAGTTAAATTACAGCAACAATTACACTCTTTTAATCGCCGTGGTGCTTTCTGCGCAAAGCACTGATGTTGGCGTTAATAAAGCGACCAAAGCGCTTTTTGCAACTGTTGATACGCCGGAAAAAATGTTAAAATTAGGTGAGACAAAATTAAAAAAATATATCAACACTATCGGGCTTTTTAATGCTAAAGCGGCAAACATAATCAAGCTTTCACAAATTTTGGTAGATAAATTTAATTCAGAAGTTCCAGAAAATTTTGAACAATTAAAATCGCTTCCCGGAGTTGGCCAAAAAACCGCAAATGTGGTTTTAAATTGTGCCTTTGGCCATCACACAATCGCAGTTGACACTCACGTTTTTCGTGTGGCAAATCGCATCGGTTTTGTTAAAGAAGCGACTCCTGAAAAAACTGAAATTGCACTGCTTAAAAACATTCCCAAAAAATGGCAAAATCACGCACATCATTGGATGATTTTGCATGGAAGATATGTTTGTGTTGCAAGAAAACCAAAATGTGCTATTTGTAAAGTTGTAAAACTTTGCGAGTTTAAAGAAAAAACGATTTAACTATGAACTTAAAAAATAAAAAACTTTTTTGTGAAAAAAATTTTATTGATGGAAAGTGGCTTGATTCTAAGAACAAAATCGCCGTAACCAATCCATCAACTGGTGAAAAAATTGGCGAAATTCCTGATTTAGAAATTTCAGAAATAAAAAAAACAATTGATGCGGCAAAAATTGCTTTTGAAAAATGGAAAAAATTTACTGGCAAAGAGCGCGCAAAATTGCTGCATAATTGGTTTGAATTGATTTTAAAAAACCAAGAAGATTTGGCAATAATTTTAACTTCAGAACAAGGAAAACCTTTGTCTGAGGCGCGTGGCGAAGTGGTTTATGGCGCAAATTTTGTTGAATGGTTTTCTGAAGAGGCAAAAAGAGTTAGAGGAGACGTGATTTTAGCGCCTAAAGCAAATGAAAAAATTATTGCAACTCGTGAAGCTGTGGGAGTTTCTGCTGCTATTACGCCGTGGAATTTTCCTTCAGCAATGGTTACGCGCAAAGTTGCACCAGCTCTGGCTGCGGGATGCTCCGTAATTTTAAAACCATCCGAACTCACACCTTATTCAGCCTTGGCTTTAGCGGTTTTGGCTGAAGAAGCGGGAATTCCTGCTGGAGTTTTTAATGTGATAACTGGTGATGCACAAAGAATTGGCGAAGAATTTTGTATAAATCAAAAAGTGAGAAAAATCAGTTTTACTGGTTCAACAAAAGTTGGAAAAATTTTGGCAAAGCAAAGCAGTTCTGACTTAAAAAAGCTGTCGCTTGAGCTTGGCGGATCCGCACCATTTATTGTTTTTGCTGATGCCGATCTCAATAAAGCAATTGCTGGATTGATACATTCAAAATTTCGAAATGGCGGACAAGCCTGCACCTGCACTAATCGCATTTTTGTTGAAGAAAAAATTTATGAACAATTTTTAGAGAAACTTTTAGCTGAGGTGAAAAAATTAAAAGTTGGCGATGGCTTTGAAAGTGCTTCAAATATTGGCCCGATGATTAATGAAGCAGCTGTTGCAAAAGTTGAGCGTTTAATTTTTGATGCAATTAAAAATGGTGCAAAATGTGAATTTGGTGGCAAAAAAATTGCTGGACAATTTTTTCAACCGACAGTTTTAAGCGATGTTAAAACAGACATGGCAATAGCGCGCGAAGAAATTTTTGGCGCAGTTGCAGCAATCCAAAAATTTAGCAGTGAAGAAGAGGTGATTGCAAAAGCCAACGACACGGAATATGGCCTTGGTTCATATATTTACACTAATGACGCAAATCGCATTTGGCGAGTTTCTGAAGCTTTAGAATATGGCATGGTGGCAATTAACGAATGCACTTTTGCCACTGAAGTGGCACCTTTTGGCGGAATCAAACATTCAGGATATGGCCGCGAAGGTTCTCATTTAGGCATTGAAGAGTTTTGCCAAATTAAAACTTTACATATTGGTTATTAGGTTTAGAAATAACGCTGATGTCTTAAAAAATAATATTTCGCTATGAAAATTTCCATGTATGAATCTTTAATTCCCGTTGCAATTCACAAATTGCAAAACCTTGCGGCGATTCTAGAAAAAGGCCTTAATCACGCTCAAAATAAAAAAATCGAAGAACATGTTTTGCTAAATGCACGCTTGTTTCCTGACATGTTTCCTTTAGTTCGCCAAGTTCAAATTGCCTGTGACACTGCAAAAGCTGGGGCGGCTCGCCTTGCAGAAATTGAAGTTCCTTCTCATGCCGACACTGAAACAAATTTTGCTGAATTGCAAAATCGCATCAAAAAAACAATAGATTTTTTAAAAACCATCAAACCAGAACAAATTAACAATAAAGAAGAGTTAAAAATTGTTTACAGCCAACGCGGCAAAGACCTCAGCTTTGTTGGTCTGCCTTATCTTCTGAATTATGTTTTACCAAACATTTATTTTCACATCACCGCTGCTTATGCGATTCTTAGGCATAATGGCGTTGAGATTGGAAAAAAAGATTATCTTGGCGAAGTTTAGCAACCATGAATAAACTTGTTGCATTAACAATTTTATTTATAAGTCTTATGTCAGTTATTTTTAATGCCGCAGCAGCTAAAACTGAAAAAGCAATTCTTGCTGGCGGGTGTTTTTGGGGAGTTGAGGAATTATTTCGAACTCTTCCTGGAGTTATAAAAACAGATGTTGGCTATAGCGGCGGAACTGCGCCAAATCCTGATTACAAGCTGGTTTCAACTGGTTTAAGCGGCCATGCTGAAAGCATTGAAATTACTTTTAACCCAACAAAAATTTCTTACGAAAAAATTCTAAAATTTTTCTTTACCATTCACGATCCAACAGAGGTTAATCGCCAAGAACACGACATCGGCACACAATATCGCTCAGCAATTTTTTATTTAAATGATGAACAGAAAAAAATCGCCGAAGATGTCATCAAACAAGCAAATAAATCTGGCGTTTTCAAAAAACCAATTGCAACAACATTAGAAAAAGCAGGAAAATTCTGGCCTGCAGAAGAATATCACCAAGACTATCTACAAAAAAACCCTCATGGCTACACCTGCCACCACGTTCGCGAAGAGTGGAAATTTTAAATCAAGACATCTTCAATAATCATCCTTCATTGCTCAGGCGGGATTTGCAATCCCGCCTGGACGTTCATGCAAAATAATGGCACTGTTGCAACAATATCCAAGCGACATTACGTAACGCCGCCTGAGCAAGGTCTTAAATCAAAACATCTTTAATAATCATCTGCACCTGTTACCGCTTGAGTTCTTATGACCACGACTGATCGTTCATGTTTTTTAATTATTTGACATGAACCTAGGAACTGGAAAATGCTAAAGCATTTTAAACGCCAATTCGGGATAAAAAGAAAAATTTTTGCTTAAGTAAGACGCAGGTTTTCACGCATTTTTATCCCGAATTGGCGTTTTAAGGATGACGACTTCTTTACCGATTATCCTACAACGGCAATGCCGCAATCACCTTTTTCATTGACTTTTGATAATCATTTTATTATCCAATAACCAAAAATTATAAAACATAACGGTTTAACACTATGGCATTACCAACAGCAACAGAAATAGCAACTTTTAGACAAAGTCTGCAATCATGGATTGATGAAGAATCAATTGATGCAGATCAAAGAGGAAAACGAGTAGAAGCTGCTGAAATAATAGTTGAAGCTTATCGAACTCAGTCAATACAACTTAATCTTTACCAAAAAAACCTCACTTCAATCCCACCAGAAATTTCTAATTTGACTCAATTGCGTCGTATTAATCTCTCTTACAACCAACTCACTACAATCCCACCAGAAATTTCTAATCTGACTCGATTGAGTCATATTAATCTCTTTTACAACCAACTCACTACAATCCCACCAGAAATTTCTAATTTGACTCAATTGGGTTATATTGATCTCTCTTACAACCAACTCACTACAATCCCAGATTCGATATTTTTATTGTCCAATTTGTATTATTTAAACATTACACAAAACAGAATCACAGCAGCAGAATGCAGAAGATTATCAGCGCTACCTCGTTCAGCAACCCTTGATAGCTTCTTCTTTCATGATCCAATAACTATTGCAGGCGCTGGATCTGGATTTGGCTCAAGCGCTGCAACGCCGGAAACATCAAGCACAATTCGCCCTGACATTTTAGAAGCCATCCTTGCTTATGAATCAAATGATGCAAAAAAAGAGGGAATAAAACGTTTTCTGTTAGAAACACCAGATGAACAGCTGGGAGGATTTCGCCTCCTATTAAATCAATGCAGCAGAACAAAATCTTGGAAAGATGGTGGAGATACTAAAGCTGGAATCTGTGAGGTTCTTTACAGAATCTCTGATGCCGCAAGTAAAGATGAAATAGTTGCATCAAAAGTTAATGCGCAATCATTAGGATCAGCAGAAAGCTGTGGTGACAGAGTTGCAAGAACATTAATTGATGTTCAACTTACAGCGCTTTATTTTAAAAAATCACCGCAAGAAATTGCCGCTGGTCCAATAAGTGCTGATGCCGCAACTGAGCTGCTAGAATTTGCTAGAGTTAGTTCGATTATAAAATTTCTACAAGAAAAAGCTAACGCAAAGTTTATAGCAAATCAAAGAGGTGATGAAATTGAAACTCATTTAGCTTATATGCAACTTGCACCAGAATTGGGTTGCAATCTTTCTGGTTTAGAAATGCTTTTTCGTGGATGTTCTGGAGTGTCCGATAGTGATTTAACTGAAACAAAATCAATTTACCAAGGCCCCTCAGAAATTGCTGGCATGTCTATGGCAGAATATCTGAAACTTTCATATATGATTGATGATGATATTTTTTCTGAAATTAAGTTTATTAAGGATATAAAAAACACCATAGTTCAAAAAGACGAATTTGATACAAATCAAATAGAAATCACCGAAGCTGATGGCTCTAGACGCAGTGAAACAGATGCTGAATATCAAGAAAGACTACAAGGTTTAGAAAAAAAATTAAGAACAGCAACTATCGAAGATCTACGTGATAAGCTAGCAAGCTTGATAAAGACAGAACTTGGACAAAAAGAAATGAAAACTGCAGCTAATCCATCAGCACTAATTCCGCCAACACCTTCTTCAACAATTACAGCATCAGAAAATATAGAAACACCAAATAAAGCTGTTCGAACTTCACGAAATCTAGTTGCAAGGCTTTGCGGCTTTATATCTTCTCTTCTTCCTGGAAGACGATAAGTTTATGCTTTACAATAACAAAGAAGCCAAGACTCGATGCTGAGCGGAATTGCAAATTCCGCCTAGCACCGAGGCTCGGGATAAGGTCGAGTTTGTATAAAAAAATTAGCCTTGCAACAACGCCAGCCCGGCTACTTTTCTCTAAATCAAAACATCTTCAATAATCATCTGCACTTTTTCAACGCCCATCCAGCTGTTGACATTCAAGCTTCCTGCAACATTAATTGGTTTTTTATAATTTGGATCAAGCAAAATTTCTCCAACTGGCGTTTTGGAGCTTCTAAATGCAACAGCTTGCAGGTTTCCATTAAAGCCAAGCATGGTTTTAGAAGAAAAAATGCAACTGATATGTTCACCAGTTTGGCCAATAATTTTGGCATTTATTTTTTGTAAATTGCGCAAAATAAATTTTGGTTTGATGTTACCAACTCCAAATGGTTCAAGCCTTGAGAGCTCTTTTAAAAGGTCAATATTAACTTGTTCTAAATCAAGTTCTAAATCAAATTCAATATTTTTTTGTGCTGAAAGTTCTTTAACTTTTGCCTCTAAATTATCGCTAAAAAACTTATGCAAATCAGAAATTTTTTCTTCTAAAACCGAAAAACCTCCCGCCATTGCGTGCCCTCCCCCTTCAAGCAATAAGCCGTTTAAGCGCGCTTTTAGAATTTCTCCACCAAAATCAATGCCAGAAATTGAGCGGCATGATGCTTTACCTTTTTTGCCATCCATTGCAATCACTGCGACAGGTTTGTTGTACAAGTCTTTCAAGCGTGATGCCACAATGCCAATCACACCAACATGCCAATTTTGTGATACTGCAAAAATCACTGGATCATTAACACTAAAACCATTTCTTTTTTGTTCCAAGGCGCTTACAGCTTCTTCCAGAACTTGCGCTTCAATGTCTTTACGTTGGCGATTGAACAATTCCAACTGCGTTGCAATTTCTTTCACTTCTGCTTCATCTTCACTGGATAAAATTCTCGCACCCAAATTTGACTTACCCACACGCCCTCCAGCGTTGATTCTGGGGCCTAAAACAAAACCTAAATGATATGCACTGGGTTCTTCATCAAGACCGGCTAAGTCGCAAATTTCGCGCAATCCCAAGTTTTTTCTTTGTTTTAAAACTTTTAATCCAGCGCTTACAAAAGTTCGATTCAAATCACTTAACGGCATCACGTCACACACCGTTCCAAGCGCAACCAAATCAAGCAAATTCATTAAATTTGGCTCTTTTTTTGTTTGAGAATTTTTGCTGTAAAAACCCACTTCGCGCAGTTTTTTGTTGATTGCAACCGCAAATAAAAAACAAACTCCGGCCGCACAAAGATTTTTGTGAATAAATTTTTCGTCAATACGGTTGGGATTAATAACGGCAAGTGCTTCTGGCTTTTCTAAAACTCCGAGATGGTGGTCAACAACAATAATATCAAGCCCAGCTTTAGCGGCATCTTCCAAAGGCTTGAAAGCAACGGTTCCGCAGTCAACCGTAATCACCAAATCAGTGCCCGTTTTTTTTAAGTTTAACAATGCTTCTGAATTGGGCCCATAGCCTTCCAGCACACGGTCTGGCACATAAATTGCAACTTCGATGCCAATTTCACGAAAAAAACGGCGCAGCAATGCTGAAGAAGTTGCACCATCAACATCATAATCCGCAAAAATTGTGATTTTTTTCTTACCTTCAATTGCCGCAACAACATGCGACACTGCTTTTTCCATGTCAAGCAACTCAAATGGATCAGGCAATGTGGTTTTAATTTTTGGCTCTAAAAAATTTTCGATTTTTTCTAAAGAAATGTTTCTTGATGCAAGTAATTTGCTTAAAACTTCTGACAGCAAAAAACGCTGTCTAATCGCTTCCGACAGGCGTTCATCGCCTTCGCGTTTAATCCAATTTAAACCGAGAATTGATTTTTTAGTCATTTTTCTAAATTTATTTATCGTAAGTAATTTTACTATAACGCCAATTTCTAATTTAAATAGTATTATGCGTTGACTTAATTTTATGAAATTAATTAAGCTGCCGTTTTTTACCCGAAAACACTAATTTTTAAAATGAAAAAATTATCACTGATTTTTACAATATTTTTTGTAGTTAATTTTTCCGCTCTGGCGCAACAAACCATTTTTAACGTTCCCTCTGCAACAATCACCAAAAAAAACCAAAATTTTGTGCAACATGAATCACAATTTCGCACTCAAGATAATGGCAGGTTTTTAAGCACCACCAACTATTACGCCAGAGGCATTGGTTATAACACCGAGCTTGATGCAACTTTATTTAACTGGGGCACACCAGCTTCTCAAAATGTTACACTTGGTCTTGGCTTTAAAAAAGCATTTTTGCTTGATAAAGAATCTTCTAAATATCAACCAAAACTCGTGGTTGGCGCGATGCTGGCACCTTCCCTGCAAAGCCAAGGAATTGGCCACTGGATTTACGGCCTTGGCAGCTTTGTAATTCCTGAAAGCAAAACCCGCCTAAGCCTTGGATTAAGCAGCGGCAGCAAACAAATTTTTGGCAAAAACAGCGATTCAATAATTGCTGGCTTTGAACAACCAATCACCAAAAAATTCAGCATCATCGCTGATTGGTATTCTGGCAACAGCTCTTACGGGCTTCTTTCCACTGGATTTTCCTATGACCTTCCCTACAG